>BQIU01000064.1 GCA_021603905.1 Nitrospirales bacterium | reverse complement strand
CCAAATTTCTGACATTGCGAAGCTAGGGGTACTCCCGAATCTGTTACGGATACTGGCTAGTCGCGCTGGAGGATTAGTGAATGAAGCGGACATCGCTCGCTCTATCGGTCAAAATGCGGTCACAGCGAAGAGTTATCGAGTGCTCTTACAAATGATGTTTCTGGCATTTGATGTCAAACCCTGGTCCCGAAACATCGGCAAACGGCTCGTGAAGTCTGGGAAAGGTTACATTATCGATACGTCCCTGCTCTGCCATCTTCAACAGATCAACCTGGACAAAGTTGCCACGCACGACCCGCATGTTTTTGGACACGTCTTAGAAAACTTCGTCGCCACGGAATTGCTCAAACAATTGTCGTCGTCAGAGGAACGGGCTGACTTGTATCACTTCCGAACAAGCGACGGAAAAGAAGTGGATTTTGTTTTGGAGTATCCCAATGGAGCACTGGCAGGGATCGAGGTTAAAGCCAGAGACGCTGTATCTGAGACTGACTTTCACGGTCTAAACGAGTTACTCCGACACTCCGGACATGATTTTACTTGCGGTGTGGTGTTGTACAGAGGCCAGAAAACGGTCACGTTTGGTGATCGGTTATGGGCCGTTCCGGTTGATGCGATGTGGATGTAACTTCATGATTGAGGTTTGATGCGCGGTTGACACGAGTCTGAATCAAAAGCAGACTTGAATTTGTTGTCTCTTCCTCACCAATCTCACGTCATTTAAAGAATCCTGCTGCTAGGAAGGCCAGGTCGGAAATGATGACTGACTTCCGTTTTTTACATGCAAAGCGGTTGGGGATGTTTTGTATCAGCTAACGCAGGGTTGGCCTGACAGCAAACTCACGGTCTTCTGCGGGCATACTCACCACGAGGGCGTTGCGCAAATCCTATCCAATCTCCGAGTGCTCACAGGTTCAGCAGACTATGGAGCGCCACATGTGAAAGAGATGTTGGAGATCGTCTAGTTTTTTAGTACATGTTATGTCCATAATCGTCCTCTTCATTTCAAAACGGGTAAAATTATGAAGTTACTCATCTTCACTCAGATTCGTTGATCCTTGTTCTTGATGTTGCTTGCTACCACTGCTTATGTTTTCCAGCACTTTATTTAGATTGATCCCCACTCCCATTATGTTTGGTTGTAAAATCACATATTGGTTTACTGACCTAAAAAGTCCCGCAAGAATTTCTTTACTTTTCTTCAGTATTTTACCGGTTTCACTGCTATTTTTTGCGGCATCCAGAGAAAGTAGAAGCTTGTATCGATAATCACGAAAATACGGTGCCTCTAGTTTAATATTTATTAGGAGGTTTTCACTTCTTTCTATGTTTTCCTTGTTATTTTCCCCAATCGACAACAATGCATCAACAAAAGCATAGTCTGCAAGTTCTGCGGCCATTAGATCTTCTACAGAAACCGAATCTAGATATTCTCGTGCCTTACCTATGTTGTCCAATTCTAAATGACATCTTGATATAAAAATTCGCAAAATTCCATTATCAGAAAATTTTATCCCGTGCAAATAACTTTCTAATGCTTCTTCCCATTTTTTTTGATATTCAAAGGCACCGCCAATCCAACGATAAATATCCGCTTTCCCAGCGCTAGGTAACTCGATGTAAACTTCAAGTATTGACTCCCACAGGCTTCGTGCTTCTTTATACAGAGCTTCGTCACTTTTAAGTAAAGCAAGTAAAGCTGAACTCATTGCTAAACAATGCTTTTCGTAAATCTCTAATGATTCTTTTCGTTCTTTTCGAAAATCATCTATCGCCTCTTCAATTTCTTTTTCTGCTCCTTCGTGATCATTGATTAGAAGATACTGAACTCCACGTAAGAATCTATAGTACAGTGTATCTATCGATTTTTCTGAATGATCAAGCACACGACTAATAACTTTTTGTTTCACCGAAAAGGAAAGCTCCTCTCCGAATAGATCAAGGAAAAGCTTAAGAATTTCAAGATCATTTATATTTTCAATCCGACCAATCTTTTTTAATTCTCGTCGCCCTGATTCTCTATTCCAATTTCTTCCGAGGGCAGAAAGGGCACGGAAGTAAACAATTTTTGCATGCCATCTGGAATCCTTAATGTTTCCATAAAGTCTGTTCAAAACGCCTGGAAATTCAGAGGCACGACCTGTGTTTTGATAACACAAGAAAAGGAGGCCCACTAATTCTGAAAGAGCTTTAACGTCAACTTCCCAAAAGAATGGGCCGGGTTCTTTCCCTGTCTTTGCTAAAGGTTCTGTATGCCTTTTATGCCAAATTGTGTACTGAGTTATATCAGCCCGACAAATTTGCAATGCCTCCTCATATCGTTCTGAATTAAATTCAGAAAAAGCTTTCTGAGTAGTACGCGACTTAGCGTAATGGTCGAGACAGCACCTTTTAAATTTTTTACCTGAACCGCACAAACATTCAGAGTTAAGAGAAGGTTTATAAGTTAAACTCAATGGATGGCTCTCAAGATTAGATTTCTAAACACGATGGATACACCGTTTCTTTTGTTCTGGTTTTCTAGCACTACTCATATCAGTTTTGCCTCATATAATGGAGCGGATGATACTTACAACCCATAGAACCTCAAGCCTATATTAACCCTGATATCCTCAGGCCATGATAGTTGTGAGCCTAGGAAATTTTCTTTTACACTTTATCTTTCGTGCAATGGGAGAGAGAAAGACTTTCATGCGTTGTGTGTATGATGAATTTTGAAATGGGTAGACAGTATTTTCCTATAACGCTAATACGCTAAAGTTGCAAGTTGAAAATACCTGTCGTCGAAAGTTTAGACTTTTTGAAAGGACTCAATATGCAAGGAACTATTTGTGTAGAGGAGAAAGGGTGAGACAGTTGCGTTTAAAAAAAACGGCCACCCATTTGGGTAGCCGTTTTACATTTCATGAAATTTTTTATCTATTAAATCTAGAACGCATATCTCAGTGATGCTGTTCTTCATGCGTCACTTGGATGTCGACGGTGTTTCCTTCTTTTTCCAGAACCGCGGTGCCGAATCGATAATTCGGTTTCATGGTACTGTGGGCCATGCGTCGATCTTTTGGGTTTGTAAAGACCATTTTTGTCTTGAGTGTATCCCCTTCAAGCACAACCACCTTCATCTCCAGAAAACCGCCCATGCCTGGATGCCAGGCAATGAGTTTGTACACGCCTTCTGGAACGTCTGGTAACGTAAAGTTTCCGTGTTCGTCCGTAATCGCATAGTACGGATTGTCTATGGCCATTCCCCACGACTGCATATAGGGGTGAAACCCACATTCTAAATAGAAAATTCGACGACCTTGTGAGAATTTCACGTTATCGATCATGGCTTCGCCAGGGTTGTGTTGATGGTCCTTCAGTAAATCCTTGGGATGGTGCGGGTTGAGCCTCAGCGGCCGGTGGAGCATGACTTTGTTGCCGAATGGCGCTGTTTCATACGCCACCACATCATGGATGATCGGGTCCATGTTGACAATATGAAGAGGCTGTTGATCGCGCACGGCCATCACCCAAGGTTGAAATACGCAGTCTTCCACCGTCACTTTCGAAGGTTTATTAGCTTTTTCAGGAAACGGTTTGCCTTTCGTGATTCCCTCAAGAAAAACAATGGTGTTTTTCAGGCCGCCCTCGGGTGAAAGTTGAAATTCATCCACGACCCGCCAACCTGTTCCGGTGGAGATTCGCCCGCAGAAGGCTGTATCTGGATTGGCGATAATACTAAAAGCTAAGGCCGGTGGTTTTTTCCCATCAAGGATGACGGTCCCAGCGATGGCCCCGCCATTTGTCACGGGTTCTTCTGTGTAGGACCAAGCTGAGAATGGAGAGCTGAAGATGAACAAAAAAGTGAAAAGTCCAGCGAGGCGTTTCATGATGATGTCCTTTTAAATAGAGGAAGCAATGTTTTTGAATGAACTTACGAATACCCCACTCAATTACATAACATTCAGTACGAGTGTTGGTCCAATCACTAGCACTAATTTAGCCGCTCGTTACATTTGGCTACTTTGACGCGTTAGCCGATGAACGATGTCGCGAATGCGGCCACATGCTCGTATTTGGTTCAGAGTCTCACAAGAAAATGATCAGCCATATAAATAGTTGGCGTATTCGTAATCCTACGAAATATCGTCCATGTTTTGCTAGTCCGACCTACATGAGCTCAACCGGTCACAGCGTGAGAGTTGTCCAAGATTTTGGACAGTGCACGATGGTTTCTTTTTAGGAGTATCGGGTACAGTAAGGACCATGTCTGCATCTCCCTTATATGATGTGATCATCGTCGGCATGGGGCCAGCCGGAGCTTCGGCAGCCTACGAATTAAGCCTGGCCGGTCTCTCCGTCTTGGGTTTGGAAAAACAGACTCATCCTCGTTATAAAGTGTGCGGCGGCGGACTTTCCGCCCGAATTGAGAAGATTTTGCCGTCAGACTTTAAGGATGTCATCGAGGATACTGTCTACCGTATGATTTTCTCGTATGGTCCAGAAGAGTCGTATTGTGTTGAATCACCAAAGCCGATGGCCTATATGGTGATGCGTTCTCGCTTTGATCAATGGCTTGTCGAAAAGGCACAACAAGCTGGGACTGATGTCCATGAGGATGAACCTGCGAGGACGTTCACGAAGCTCCCTGATGGAATCGAAGTCAGGACCGCTCGAAGTCGATATCATGGCCGAGTCGTTATCGGGGCTGACGGCGCATTGAGTACTGTTGCTCAGCAACTCTTTTCTGAGCGGCGCTTACAAAAAATTCCAGCACTCGAAAGCGAAGTGTTTTCAGACTCATCCCGTCACCATGGGTATGCCAACACGGCATTGATTAGCCTGAATGCCGCGAAGAAAGGGTATGGCTGGATTTTCCCCAAACAGCAGGGCCTTTCAATTGGTGTTGGGGAGTTTGTGCGAGGAATGAATCGACCGAAGCGAAGCTTTCAGCAGTTTTCTCGTGAAGAACCGACGTTGGCCGGCCTTCAGATTCCATTGCCCCTCGGACACCCTATTCCCGTGTTTAATCGATCACCCGGTGTCACGAACGAACGGTGGAACAACGGGCTAGTCCACGGTCGAGCACTGTTGGTTGGCGATGCCGGACATCTCGTTGACCCGCTTTTGGGCGAAGGGATCTACTATGCTGTACGCTCTGGGCAATTAGCCGGGGCCAGCATCGTTCATGCCTTAAAGAATTCGTCACCAGACTTTGATGAATATGAACGTGCCGTCATCAATGAATTTGGTAGAGAATTTCAAATTGCCTCGAGATTGGGTCGTCTGGTGTATGGCGTGCCACGTTCGTGGCATCGTTGGGTTGGGAAAACGTTTCCCGGTCCCTACCAAGGAGTGTTGCAACGGTATTGCGCCATGCTTCAAGGACAAGAAACCTACCAAACACTTTGGGCTCGAATCATGAGTGGCCTACGTCGACCCTTTGTCCGTCGTTCGTGATTCGTATCTCTTAGAGAAAAAACGTATCTTGTGAACCGTCGTTCGTCGCTCGTAAAAAACCGAAGAACTCATCCTGCGAGATACGAGCCACGCTTCCTATTTGCCTTCCCCTAGGCAGTATGCTACCGTGATTTTACCGTAGCGTTGAGGGCCTGCGTTACCGTGGTTAACAAGAGTTGAGGTCCAGGTTTTCTAGTTGTTTTTCCGGGAGTCTACTCGAAAGTCTGAGCTAAGTCGCTGGAGTGGTTTCGCGTCTTTGCCCCGTCCTTTCCTACTTCTCGTATCCAACACCACAATACGTTTTTTAAAAGGAGATGCTCTATGAGTTTGAAGATTTACGTGGGTGGTTTACCGTATGCCACGACTGATGCCGAGTTGAATGATCTCTTTGCTGCCCATGGGACTGTGGAGTCGGTGAAGATTATTACCGATAAATTTACAGGCCAATCCCGAGGATTTGGTTTCGTGGAAATGGCGGGAAGCGAAGAAGGCAATGCAGCGATTGCTGCTTTGAATGGAACACAGTTAGATGGTCGAACATTGACAGTGAACGAAGCGCGGCCACAAGAGCCTCGATCTCCAGGAGGCCGTGGCGGGGGATTTGGCGGCGGCAATAAAGGGGGACGCTGGTAAGTCGAACCGCCTGTTCGCTTAGCTGTGCATAACAGGGCAAGCTGAAAAATCTGAGGGGTCTGTGTGAGTGTTCACGCAGGCCCCTTTATACGTTGTGGCTCTAGCCAGCAGGCTTTAGGTCCTATGTACTGAGAAAAAGTTAAAACACTACAATACTAATGTACAACAACGTTTTGGCTTTATCCCTTTTTTGAGGCATTCCGTGCCGAGCGACGCTCGTTATCGGTCAGGTATCGTTTTCTGAGACGGATATTTTTCGGGGTCACTTCAACCAGTTCATCCTCTTCAATAAATTCCAGCGCATACTCTAAGGTTAACTCACGCGGGGGAATGAGATTGATGGCGTCATCAGACCCTGCCGCTCTGATGTTGGTCAATTTTTTCTCTCGTATTCCATTCACGACCAAATCTTGTCCCTTGTTGTTGACCCCGAGAATCATGCCTTCGTAGAGCGCATCGCCGGGACGCATGAAAATTTCCCCTCGATCCTGCAATCCCCACAGCGCATAGGCCACGGCCTTACCAGGACCATGCGAAATTTGGACACCAGCAGAACGACGTGGGACTTCGCCTTTAAAGGGTTGATACTCATGAAATATTTGGGACATAACCCCAGTCCCTCTCGTCATCATCAGGAGTTCACTGCGGAAGCCCATCAACGCGCGAGAGGCAATGTGAAATACCATACGAATGGTGCCAACGGAACTTTGCTGCATGTCTTTGAGATCAGCGCGTCGATTTCCCAAGGCTTCAATGACACTGCCCTGATATCCCGGGTCGACTTCGATGACCACTTCTTCAACGGGTTCCAGACGATCGCCATCGACATCCTTGAAAATGACTTTTGGAGGAGAAACT
The DNA here is from genome assembly GCA_021603905.1 of Nitrospirales bacterium. Taxonomy (GTDB): domain Bacteria; phylum Nitrospirota; class Nitrospiria; order Nitrospirales; family UBA8639; genus JAGQKC01. Next base: position 19,749 of record BQIU01000064.1, on the reverse strand, counting down.
TCTAACTCATAACCCTCTCTGCGCATCGTTTCGATTAAAATTGATAAGTGCAATTCTCCTCGACCGGATACCGTAAACCGTTCTCCGCCATCAGCTTCTTCGACTTTAATCCCGACATTCATCATGGCTTCATGAGCTAACCGCTCTCGAATATGCCGGGAGGTTAAAAATCGTCCACCGTCTTTTCCTGAAAGCGGAGACGTATTGTGGGAGAAGTTCATCGATATGGTTGGTTCATCGACATTAACGGTCGGTAAGGCGACAGGATGTTCGGGCGAAGCCAGTGTTTCGCCAACACGAACATCTTCAATGCCTGCAAGTGAGACAATATCGCCTGCCTGTGCTTGCTCCCGTTCGACACGCACGAGTCCTTGATACGCGAGAATTTTGGTCACTTTACTTTTGACAATTTTCCCATCGCGTTTGACGAGGGCGACTTGCGCACCGACACGGATTGCCCCATGCACGATGCGTCCTACAGCAATACGTCCGATATAGGTGTCGTAGTCTAGAATCGTAACCAACATTTGGAAGGGCAGATCAGCATCGGCCACTGGTGGCAACACTCGATGAATGATGGTGTCCAGTAGCGGTTTCATATCTGTCGGTTTCTCATCGAGTTCGAGCGTCGCGAGTCCATCTTTGCCGGAAGCATACACGATGGGAAAGTCTAGTTGTTCGTCTGTGGCATTGAGTTCGCAGAACAGATCAAAGGTTTGATTGACGACTTCCGTAGGACGAGCGTTGGGACGGTCAATTTTATTGATGACCACGATGGGTTTCAGGTGAAGTTCCAGTGACTTCTTCAAGACAAATTTTGTTTGAGGCATGGGCCCTTCAAAGGCATCAACTAACAGTAACACCCCATCTACCATACGAAGAATCCGCTCTACCTCACTGCCAAAGTCCGCATGCCCGGGAGTATCTACCAGATTGATGAGATGATCTTTATATCGAAGCGAAGCATTTTTTGAAAAAATGGTAATGCCCCGTTCTTTTTCTAAGGGATTCGAGTCCATGATGACCGCCTCACCCTCTTTGAAGACGTAGGCTCCGGTTTGCTGAAGTAGCGCATCCACGAGAGTGGTCTTGCCATGATCAACATGCGCGATAATGGCTACATTGCGCATGTCCTTCCGTCGTTTTTGTTGAGGCATGGTCATCATCTCCACCCACCCTCACTTTCGAGGGGCGGGTTCTAGCGAAACAATAAATTATGTAAATGGAATTCTTCAGCTACGCTGTTAAAGTCCCGAGAATCTAACCGCAGCTCTGAATATAGACAATTCTCATTCCTGACACTGTCCTCGTTACAGCTGCCCAAGCTTAGCGCATATCGCGCCGTATTCAAGGTCAGCTTGCATGAGTGGACACAATATACGGCAGAGCCAAGACAGCCACTGCCATTATGGATTACGAAAACATGATCAAAGTCTGTTAAGGATGTTTCGTCACGCAACCGACGGGACACGCCGGAGGAGGGTTTGTTCCGCACAGGACAATGAAGGCTTCTCTACACTAGGCTACCCCATAGTAGGATCCAATGCAACATAGTGTCGCTTATATTAGTGCTATGTGTCCAATGGCAAGTTGGTTGAAAAGACCGCTGTGGTCACTCATCTTAGAGAGTCAAGAGTGTACGAGCTGACTCTTCCCGCTTATTTCTTTGCCGAGGCATTGGCCTTGTAGGCTTTGTCTTGATTCTCCCAGTCAAGCCGGAGACGTTCTGACATAATCTTTGTCTTATCCATGCGTTCAGGTATTAGCTCAAGCGTTCGGTCATGTGCGACAGCCGCGTCCGTCAAGGTTTTTGATTGGTACTGGTCACACAAGACGCGGAGAACTTCAGCGTTGGGAGAGGCAATCCCCCTTGCCTTACAAAATCCAATTCCGGATTCGGTCATCGTTGTGCCATCGGCTTCAACCAGCGGCTTGGTTCCGGACGGGGCATCATTGCCGGTAAATTTGTGAATAGTCCCGAAATCCCCAATTGCGTATCGAGGTGTCTCACTGCTCATCGTGGTTGCTCCTTCTTCGTTGTTATGATGAACTTCCTGATCACAGAACCCATAGACCGTTCATGCGTGTATGTTGAAGATGATGGACTTAGGTCGATCTCTCATCAATTGAGAGATGTGTAGTGTACTCGTTTTTCGTTCAATGTCACAATCCTTCGGAACTTTTATTCATCGACGCGTGATGCTCATGTCATTTTGCACATGGCGGAACTCTCTTTGAGGCTCTAGGCCCCATTTGGTGACTACCAATTTGACATTACGGGAAATCTCGAGTAATCTCTGATTAGTCACTGTTGAATCGGTCCGGCGACGCTGACGCTAGTAATACTCCGGGCCCCGCGATCGTATCGCGACCAGATCCTGCTCGGAGCGGACTTCCTTCCAATTCTGCCTCCCTCGGTTTTCTGACTACGTGTAAATACGATCCCCTTTTCTAAAAGCGAGGAATACCTCTATGTCTAGTTCTGACTCCACGTCTGAGACGTTATCGTTTAGCGCGCTTGGACTCTCTGATTTTCTCTTACAAGACTTGGCAAAAGCCGGATTTCAAGAACCGACTCCTATTCAAGCCAAAGCCATACCTCCTGCCCTTGAAGGTCGGGATGTTTTGGGTTGCGCCCAGACAGGCACGGGAAAAACGGCTGCCTTTATTATTCCGATGATCGAGCGGCTTGCCCAAGGTGCCAAAGGCGATCCCCGTGGGCTCGTCTTAGCCCCTACGCGAGAATTAGCCATTCAAATTCAACAAACGGTCGATCGTCTGGGGCGATCACGTCGAATTTTTGCGACCACCGTCGTGGGCGGAGCCGATATGAATGCGCAGATACGAGGACTGCGGCAACGCCCTGATATTATCGTTGCGACCCCAGGCCGTTTGCTGGATCATATGTGGCAAGGCACCATTCGTTTTACTAAACTGCAGATTGTAGTGTTAGACGAAGCGGATCGTATGCTTGATATGGGGTTTGCTCCACAGCTCAATCAGATTATGGAAGCGGTGCCAGACGAACGGCAGACCCTCCTTTTTTCAGCAACCATGCCCACAAATCTTGGAGATCTTGCCCGCATGTCCCTTAAGGATCCTGTCCGTGCCATGGTGTCGAAGTCGGCGACCTTGGCCACCGGAGTCACGCAGACCCTTCACCATACCACGTCATCCGACAAAACCCCTCTCCTTCTTTCGCTGTTGAAAGGAAACGGAAAGTCGGTTTTGGTCTTCACGCGAACCAAGCATCGCGCTGATCGTTTAGGAGAAACGCTTGAACGTGGCGGACATCGAGTCGCCGTGCTTCATGGAGGACGGCGTCTCGCTCAGCGTCGTACGGCGCTAGAAGGTTTTCGTCGTGGTCGCTTTCAGATTTTGGTCGCGACTGATATTGCCGCGCGCGGTCTCGACGTGGCGAACATCGGACATGTGATTAATTATGATCTTCCCAATGTCCCTGAAGATTATGTGCATCGCCTTGGTCGTACCGCACGGATGAAAGCGGAGGGCTGTGCCACAAGTTTTGTGACGGTTGAAGATTCTCGGCATATGCGAGAGATCGAAAAACTCTTGGGTCAGCCAGTTCCATCGGCACCAGGGAGTCGACCACGGTTTCAACCTGTTTCTCAAAACACTGGTCAGCGCCAACGCCCAGGTTTCAACCGTAGTGGACCTCCCCGACAAGGGCAGGACCAACCTCGACGGTTTGGCTCAAATCGACGGAGTGGCGGACCTCGGCCTGCTGCTGCTTCTTCTCGATGATTCCTAGGACTAAGAATCAGTCTTTGTTCAATACTCTGCTTCTTCTGAAATTCAGAAGAAGTAGAGACTGAACGAATATCCTCGACCCACCGGTCTTCATTTTTTCCTCCCACTTTTTTGTTTCGCAGTCAGTGACCCCTTTCCTCTACTGCGCTATAGTTGCACGCGCAATGCTTTTCTATGCCTAGCTCAACTACCACCTATCTTCATCGAATGCTCCGATGGGTTGTTTCTGTTCAACCCAATGAGGTCCCAGCACTACTCTGGTCTTTTGCCTATTTTTTCTGTGTGCTGGCGGCTTACTACATTCTCCGGCCAATCCGTGATGAAATGGGTGTCCTTGCGGGTGTTCATGCATTACCCTGGTTCTTCATCACTGTCTTTCTCACGATGCTTGCGGTCGTCCCCTTGTTTGGGTTGGCGGCCAGCCGTTTGACCATTCGTCGTTTACTTCCAACCGTGTATCTGTTTTTCATCTTCAATCTGGTCGGGTTTTTCATTGCCCTCAAAACCGGGCTCACGATGACCACATTAGCCCCGGTTTTTTTTGTGTGGGTGAGTGTTTTTAATTTATTTATTGTATCGGTTTTTTGGAGTTTTATGGCTGATGTGTTTTCAACTGAAGGGGCTCGACGGCTCTTTGGCTTCATTTCCGCTGGCGGGAGCATTGGAGCGATTAGTGGTCCGTTGTTTACAGCCATGGCCGTAAAGGGAGTTGGCGTTGCCAGTTTGTTACTGGTCTCTGCGACATTATTACTTATGGCGGTTGGATGCATCATGGCATTACTTGCCTGGTTTCACGAGCAGTATGGAGAGGACCTAGGAGGCAAGCACCTGGCTGCTTCGACAACGAACTCTGATTCACCTCCGAGTCTATGGATTGGCATCGTGCAAATCACTCGATCGTCTTATCTCCAAGCCATCTGCCTCTATTTAGTGTGTTATTCCATTCTCTCAACGTTTCTCTACTCACAGCAAACGATACTCGTTCCGCAGGTTGTTCCGAATTCAAGTGATCGACTCCAATTGTTTGCATCGGTTGATCTTGCCGTCAATGCGTTCACGGTCTGTCTCCAAATCTTTGCAACCGGCCGGTTACTGCCATTCCTTGGAGTAACGGCCATGCTCATGGCTATGCCATTGGTGAATCTGCTTGGGTTTGGAATGTTCGGAATGGCGACCATACTGCCGGTGCTGATTGGTTTTGGTGTGGTACGAAGGGCGGGAGAGTTTTCAATCACCAAACCCACACGTGAAACGCTTTTTACTGTTGTACCTCGAATAGAAAAGTATCAAGCGAAAAATGTCATTGATACCGTGGTGCATCGCGCGGGCGATATGACGGGCACCTGGGTTGGATCTGCCTTACATGCGTTCGGTCTGTCTATTTCGCAAATGTCGTTTGCGGCTTTTCCAATTGCCTTGATATGGCTGTTCACCGGAAGATTTTTAGGCGGACGGCATGAAATGATTCGGGAAAGACATAAGGCCGAACGAGATTTGTAATTAACTTTGAAAGGACTAAAGTCTCGTCAAACGAACTTTCAAGATTGGTTCACCAGAGTGGAGAACCTGTATTCATCACGAAAAATGGTGAAGGTGATATGGTGCTGATGTCGCTTTCTCAGTACGGTGAACTTCAAAAGCGATTAGATCTCTACGCCAAACTCGCAATGGCAGAAGAAAAGCGAGCTGCTGGCGATCAAGGGCGACCGCTCAGTAAAGTCATGAAGGATATTAGAAAACAGATACGTGAGCACGTATAAATATCCCGTACGGCTTCTTTCAACGGTCGAGCAGGATTTACAAAGTCTTCTCTCCTACGTCGCAGCAGACAATGTAACTGCAGCATTATCGCTGACAGATCGAATTGAAAGAAAGTTAACTGCACTGGGTACCCACCCGCGGCTAGGCAGAATTCCCAACGATGAACAGTTGGCTAAACTAGATTACCGAGTTGTCGTCGTCGATAATTATTCAATTTTTTATAAAATTCTTGATAAATCGGTACTTGTCTATCGGATGATTCATGGCGCTCGTGATGTTCCAGGATTGTTAATGGATCTAGGACAAAACTGAACAACCCTCCGTAAGAATCCTTGCCCGCGCTTCACTCCTTAGGTTCAATCCATACTTACGCCAAACAAGGTTTCCACAAATGTTCTTCTATTAAAGCTAGCGCGGAGGACCACGGGTGTGAACCCGTGGGTGAAAGCGCTCCCCGCCACATGAGGGGGTTTTTGATGACACTACGGCATGGAAGTTCGCCTCAGTGCTCATGGAGTTATCAGAATCACTAGCATGTGGTGTGGAACCCCAAATATCGGCGACGGATTTTACGAGGGGCGATCAAGCTCTTTGTGCAGGAGCGTATAACTCAGATTCAACATTATCATCCCGATGTCGATGTCCAGCATTGGAGTGTGCAGGTTGATCACATTCATGTGGTGCTGGTGATTCCTCCGCACATCCAGCTCAAATTTGAATTTTAAGTGCCACGGGTGTGAGCCCGTGGGTATCTACTGCGAAAAGAACAATTTTTATGGGGAGCCGTCAGAGAAGTTCCCTTTTTCGTTGAGTCACCCCTTATTACATTAGTTTGGAATCTTAAACTCAAGTTGTAGAATAGAAAACCCTAGAGTAGGTCGGTTGAGGATAAGACTGCTGAGGAAGGTCGTCAGCTCGAAGGATCTATGTTTTTAAGGAGGACATTCCTGTTCGGTAAAACCCTCGGTCTCGCGTTAATAGCGCATCAGCTTGGTGGAAAGCATGCGCACCAATAAGAAAATCGGCAACCATGCGAGTTCGTTTGCCACCTTTGGCTCTGTAAGCTTTCCAAAGGCGTCCGGCTTGTAAGGCAGCATCGATCTTTAAAAGTGAATAGCCTACACCTAAATACGTGAGAGCTTTTTTTGCAATCGTCACTGTTGGAAATAGCGCGATTACTTCTGCCAGCACGACCTCGCAAGCAATTAATGCCCCCCGCTGGACACGTGAGCGGAACGTTTCTTTTGATCGTATACCATAGATAGGATCTGCTCCAAAAGTATTGATCAGAATATTTGTATCAATGGCTGTAATTACCGTGGGTCTGCCTTGCCACGAAGGTCTTTTATGATCTGATCAGTCTTTTGTTTACGTTTGAGAATACCGAAAATCGTGTCGACGGTATCAGACGTTGGCAACTTAGTGGCAACAAATTTTCTTTCTTTTTCTTGAACATCTAGGATTTGACCAGTATGTAGTCCGAGACGTTCGCGTAGTTGCCTAGGAATGATCACTTGTCCTTTTTCCGATACAATCACTCTCATACGTTCATTGTGTGAATTCATACCTAATCTGTCAAATAATGCCAAAATCCAAACAAAAAAGGTCAGTCTTTCAATCGTCATTCTGTTGATATTTCTACTTCACATCAACTGACATGATCACGAATTCTTTATTCAATTGCCCGCCCTGATGTGGTTCTACATAGGTGCCGTCATAGTAGTACCATTGCAGGGGTTTCATTTGGCCTAATTCTTTGGGGTGGCGAGGGAGTTTCGTGACATCCAATCCATTAGCAATAAACGTGGCAGGGTTAATGAAGTAGACGACATCTTCATGTGTCTTCTCAGGTGTCTCGGAAAAATGAATCATATTATGCTTGGAGACGGTTTCTAACATACACATCTCCCCACTTGCATCGGTCGCATCAATAGATTTCATCTTTGAATCAGGACCAAGAATATTCGCAATCGCATTAATTTCTTTCCGTGCCTTTCCCTCCAATTTCAACACAGGTCCAAACTGTTCTTTAATGGTTTCTGGTGAATCGTCCGCAAGCGCGGCAGCAGATACTCCCAAGCAGAATGCTGAACTCACCACAAGCCTAGTCATCCACACTGATAATTTCCAGTTCATCTTCATGCCCGTCTCCTTATGAATTGCTGAATTGGCTTTAAAAACACTCCAAGTGCTTTATTCTCTCGATATTAAGATTGAGGTTTCTGAGTTAGTGGAAGGGTAATATAAAAAGTTGTTCCTTTCCCTTCTTCACTTTCTACTTTGATCTGGCCATGATGGACATCGATCGCGTCTTTGACAATTTTTGTTCCAAGTCCGGTTCCTCCGATTTTGGTGCTAATGGCATTCTGGGTAAATAACCGATCTCGAATGTCTGAGGGCATGCCCTTCCCGGTGTCCGCGACAACTAATTCAAGTAGGCCGGTTTCCAGGTGAGCTTGCCCACTTATCGTCACCGAACCCCCTGACGGAACTTCCGGGATCGCATTACCCGTCAAGTTATAAAGTGCCGCAAAGAGTCGACGCTCATCAGCTTGAATGATCGGGAGTGTGTCCAACCCTTTCGCATACAAAGTCACCCCCTTTTCTTTGGCAGAGATCTGGAGTGATTTGAATACCCCTTTGACGAGGTCATGCAATGTACACAGGGTAAAGTTTGATTCGCTCGTAACGCCCTTGACTGCATCAGCAATCTCGCGTACCCGGTCTTGAATGCGACGAGCGTTATTCGTGATCATTTCCGTCAATTCAGTGCACGTCGCCTTACTATGTGTCCAGGCCTTGGCATCATCCTTCATCACGGCAGCAAACACGTCCTTGAGTTCATCCTCGAGGAGACTTGTACCTGTGAGTACGGGCATGAGCATGTTTTTAATGTCATGTCCAATATTGCCTAAGACTCGAGAGACTTCAGCTAATTTGACTGCTTCGAGGAGTTGAGCCGCGATGCGCTTCTGTTCCGTCATGTCCTGGAAGGTCACCACAGCTCCCTTTAACTTTCCCAGTTCATCCCGCAATGGCGTGCTGCAATATTGAGCTGAGAAGTGACTCCCATCTTTTCGCCAAAAGATTTCGTCTGCGCCCATATGCACCAATCCGTCTTTATAGGCTCCATATATCGGACATTGTTCATCAGGGTATCGACTCCCATCTTCTTTCGTATGATGCCATAACGAATGACTTGGTCGTCCGAGCAATTCATCAACCTCATATCCCAGCATCGATGTTGCCGCAGGATTCACAAACGTATGCCGTCCCTCCAAATCTAAGCCCAATATTCCTTCACCTGCAGAATTCAAAATGTACTCATTTTGTCGACGGAGTTCCTTGATCGTGTGCGCAGCCTCTCGACGCTCAGAAATATCACGAAACGTCACAACGGCCCCCGCAAGATTTCCTAATTCATCTTTGATGGGAGTACTTGTATATTCTGCTGGGAATGATGTCCCATTTTTTCTCCAGAATATCTCAGTATCACCGTGGTGAATACGTCCGTCTTTGTAAGCATCATAGATAGGACAGCTCGTGGCTGGATAGGGTGACCCATCGGCATGAGTATGATGCCATAGCGTATGACTGGGCTGACCTAAGAGTTCATTGTCCGTAAATCCCAACATCTTTGCGGCAGCTGGATTGACAAAGGTATGCTTCCCCTCCAGATCAAGTCCTAAAATGCCTTCTCCCGCTGCATTCAATATCAGAGTGTTAAGCGTATGTTCTGTGATCAATGTAATACTCCTGTATCGAAAAATACCATCTTTTGATCAAATGTCATAAATGTTCGAAATCATTATGTGAGTCCTTCGATGAAGCAGTCTTGATTCACCAAAGGACTCATAGCTCACTGCTTAAGAGAGGATCATGTTTCGTTGTTCCATGCCTTTTTTGACAGATGCTAAGAGTTTCTCTTTATCCACTGGCTTGACTAGGTAGTCGACAAGTCCTTGTTTCATGAGTTCAGTTGCCGACTGTAAATTTGGATAACCGGTCATCACGATTAACGAGACACTCGGAAATTCTTTTTGGAAAAACTGAATGGCCTCAAGTCCGTTAACTTTAGGCATATTGATATCGGTGATAATGACACTGAGAAGTAATGGATTCTCTCCACTTCTAATTCTCTCTATGGCTTGCTCTCCATCTTCCGCTTCAACAACGGTGTAACCTGCTTTTTCCAACGTGAGCCGTGCTATCTTCCGAACGTCGGCTTCATCATCAACAACTAAGACTAATCCCTCTGTGTTATTCCCTCCAAACATTCCCGCAGTTATTGAATGTCCCTGCTCTGTCGACATCGTCTACCTCCATCATGAACGTTAGGTGTAAAAAGTGAACAGACTATGCAATGGAGTAAAGCAAAGAGAATGCCGAATGAGCAAAGCAAATACTTGATAAAATAACTTATTATTTTCAAAGGGTTAAATCGTGGGTATCTTTTCATTTGATATGGCATTCTACATGTTCGTTAAGAGAAAATGTTCATCGTTAACTTAACGTATTAACGAGCAAGCGTGTGGGAAGATCCTGGTGGGCATCCCTGACTCCGCTACAAGCTCTCGATGGTGTCGTCACTCCCGCGTCTTTGCATTTCGAGCGTCACCACAATGGTGTTCCGGCTATTGATCCATCGAACCATGCCCTCCTCGTTCACGGCCTGGTTGATCGACCATTGCTCTTATCAATGGAGGAACTGAAACGATTCCCCTCCGTCTCGCGACTGGCCTTTATCGAATGTTCGGGAAATTCTGCTCCTGAATGGAAGGCTCCAACTGGACAGACTGTCCAACAGACCCACGGACTCACGAGCACAAGCGAATGGACCGGCGTACGGCTGGCGACGGCCCTAAAGGAAGTCGGCTTGAAACCAGAGGCGACCTGGATGCTGGCGGAAGGCAGTGATGCGGCGGCCATGACGCGCAGCTTGCCGTTGGCCGACATCATGGAGGATGCGCTTCTCTGTTATGCACAAAATGGTGAAGCGCTCAGGCCGGAGCAGGGCTATCCGCTGCGGTTGCTCATTCCTGGATGGGAAGGGAACACCTGCATTAAGTGGCTGCGTCGACTGAAACTGGGAACCGCGCCGTTCATGACGAGGGAAGAGACATCCCAGTATACCGATTTGATGCCTGATGGGAAGGCACGACAATTCACGATGGTGATGGAGGCCAAATCCGTCATCACCACACCTTCAGGCGGCCAGAAAGTTCAACCTGGTTTTATTGAAGTACGAGGTCTTGCTTGGAGCGGTCGCGGGTCGGTGACAAAGGTGGAAGTCAGTACAGATGATGGTCATTCCTGGGAACAGGCACAGTTACAAGAACCGGTTCTCCCTAAGTGTCACACCAGATTTCGATACTCATGGAACTGAGATGGAAAAGATGTGATCCTCCAGAGCCGATGCATCGATGACACTGGCAACATACAACCCGCTTGGCCAGAGTTGACTGCCGTTCGAGGCACGAATTCAATTATCATTATAACGCGATTCAGAGCTGGGAGATCTCGCGAGAGGGGGAGGTCACCAATGTTTAGGTTTAACAGGCTGGTTACCGTTCTCGTAATCACGTTTGCATTAGGATGGCCAACCAGTAAGACCTTGGTTGCTGCCACACATTCGACGACTGGTTATGGACTCGGCCATGCGCCGACCGACCAGGAAGTGCAACATTGGGATATTGATGTCAGCCCGACCGGAGATAGCCTGCCAAGTGGTCAAGGAACAGTGAACCAAGGAGCTGCCGTATTTGCCGAGAAATGCGCATCTTGCCACGGAGCGTCTGGCCAGGAAGGACCAATGGATCGTCTTGTCGGTGGAGAGGGCACGTTGGACACTCAACAACCGAGTAAGACGATCGGGAGTTATTGGCCCTATGCGACCACGCTCTATGACTACATTCACCGCGCGATGCCGTTCAACGCCCCGCAATCCCTCACCAATGACGAAGTTTATGCTGTCGTGGCTTGGCTGCTGAATCAAAACGGCATCATTCCCACCGATATTGTGCTTGATGCCAAGACATTGCCCACCGTTGACATGCCGAACCGCAACGGTTTCGTGCCAGACCCCAGACCGGATGTGTCTCAGTAATGGTTGTTTGTGCTATCCGACCGGAGACGTGCCTCGCGCAACTCTTTGTCCTCAACGACTTCTTCGTAAGAACGTCGCAAGGCAGCTACAGGAACCTGTCCAGTATCTTGGAGCTGAATCAGCCGGGAATTGAAGGCAGGAGGGGATCGACAAGGTTGCAGAAAACATGCGTTAAGGGTAAAAAGTTGAACCACGATTCAGAAACGCGTGGTGGCAAGAATTGAGTCTGGTAGATAGAAAAGACCATTCACTCTTGATGGACTTTTCTGCATGAGAATCACTTCACAAAAACAATTTCCTAATTGCTCCCTCCTCATCAACTCATTATCTTCAAATTACTCACTCAGGGATCGAATATAGGCTAAGACATCAAGAATGTCCTTTGAGGTAAGATCGTTTTTCCATGAGGGCATCGCTGTCCCGGGGCTTCCATTTTTAATAGTTTTAAGGAGCATGTTATCAGTTTTTTATCCGTAGCAGTCAGGTCTGCAGCAGGTGGAACTAATGCTTGGCCAATAGGCCCATCCCCTTGGCCTGAATGACCGTGACAGTTTACACAATATGATTTATAGACCACCTGGCCTTTCTCAGCATTTCCCTCTTATCGTTTGATCCCGTATCTGCCGTTGTCACGTTTTGTGACTGGAACAGGCTGAACGGTATTCTGGCTAAATAAGTACTGGGGCGAGAGGTGGAATTTGTTCATCAGGAATGGGACAACCAAACGTATGTTTCATTTTTTTGATGATTTCCGTCCAACCTTCTTGAGGATGCGGGGGCTGCGTATAGATATATTCGGCGGAATGGCAAATAAGACAATATGTGCCAGCGATCGTGCTACCTGAACCCTGCTGAAACGAAATTGGGTCAGGAGGGCAAGTTGAGTGTTGTGGATTCCTCATTCGCTTGGGCGTTAGCTTGCAGGCCCATCACGAAGAGGCTCACACTCAGGATTATCCTCACCCACATAAAACCTCGGTTGAATGGATTTCTTTCACGTCGCATGAAGGTTCACCGTTTCGACTGCATTGCGGAGATACCCACTTGGATTCCATCGAGCACTGAACCGTTGTGATTCGCCAAGTCGATTCACGGCAAGCGACTGCAATCGATAGGTGTGGCCAGCAACCGGCGTGAATGGCACCTCCCAAGGACGAAAACTAAAGTCTCCATAATCTTTCCCTAAGCGGGCTGTTTGCTACTGTTGCCCACCATTCAGAGAAAGTAACACGCGATCAATGCCATGTCCTGATCAAAGGCAATGCCCTTAATCGTCATAGGCGTTCCCCCTGAAATCTTTCCATTATTCTCGAGGTTCGTAATAAACGATCGGACGGGCATTTTGTCAATCGGGACGGATCAAGAACGCTCAAATTTTTCTTATCTTGGTAAGCAAAGCATCAATCCACCTCCTCATTTAGTAAATAGTAAAAGGATTCATGTCACTGACATGCGTTAAAGGCTTCTCATATTTTCACACGATACTTTGCTGTGTCTCGCGAGGATTATGCCAATCATGAGCCACCCTAGATTCACGTTGGAAGTATTATGATTTCAATATATTTTTTGCAATTGCTTGAATGTTCGATTGGTCGATCTTATGCTGAACGTTAACTTAATCTGTTAATGCGTTAACTAACTTGGGCCGAGCGGATGTGTTAGGGTGATTGACTGACTGGCTGTCCGGTTGCCGGACGCCAAAACGGGCGCTCGCTAGCGTGCGCTCACAAAATTGTCGACGTGATAATGGCATCCCAATCTTACCTGTTTAAGCTGTTAATATTTCAACGCGCTCTGATCAGGATAATGTCCTTCCTCGCAGGCGCGGTCACCTTGCCGCGGCGTTGCAAGTGCGCTTCGACAATGTCGGTGATGAGACGATCGCTACGCCGGATGGCGTGCCCTTTGGCAAACGTCGCGTAGCGGTGGATGCCAGCCATCATGCCGCTGTGTGTCGCCGCCCGATACAAAACTTCGTCATCGAGGGGTATGCCGTTGACGGTAACCGCGTCAATTCGGTTACCTGGCGGACGCCGGTAATCCACCGTCCATCCTATCCCTGAGGTCTGAATCAAGCCGCCAACAATGCGTAGCGGAACAGTGGGTTTTTGGTTGGTCGCGCTTTGCTCAAGAATCTGTAAAATCTGCGCACCGCTCAACTCCAAGGTAACCAGTTTGGAAGGGTGTGGTAGCAGTGTGTACAGCGCCTCACGGGTAATCGGTCCTGTGGGCAGGGTGACGCCGTAACCGACACCGGGTAGAAACGCTACATCGGTACCAGTCTCCTGGCGCAAAATCTCGCCGACCAATCGGTCGAATGGACTGGCGGACTGGTACTGCCGGCCGATGGGTTCCACAGCCGTGGCCAACACCGCTTCGAGACGCTGGCGGTGCGGTTTCCGGAGGGAGTCGATCATGGTGACCACTTCTGGATCGGGTTGGCATTGGTCTTCCCACAGTGTGTGCATCGTTTGATCGACGCGAGAAATCCGGCCGTCGGTCACATGGACCCGCAGTTCATCGACCAGCAAGCCGTTAGAGAGTGCCTCCACTAGCCAGGTGTTGCCGACTTTTTCCGGTGGTGTGATCCAATTATGTGAATGGCCGCCCAAGATGATGTCGACACCGTCGACCTCGCGGGCGAGTTTTCTGTCGACGGTGGTCCCCTGGTGCGAAACGACCACCACCACGTCGGCTTGTTCATGCAGGTCTGACAGATAACGGCGCGCGGCATCGATGCCGCTGGTAAATGCGAGCGACTGCACATTGTCCGGGCTGGTGGTCATGTGGGTATTGTGGTACCCGAGCGCGAGAAATCCAACCTTGACACCACCTAGGGTGATCACGCGGGTGGGGTCCCCGAATACCGGTTCGCCACTCTCGCGCAACGTGACGTTGGCGGCCAGCATGGGAAAATCAGCCAGGGCGGCGAGTGCCAATGTGCGGTCCAGGCCGTAGTCGAAATCGTGGTTACCGAGGGCGAGGAAATCGTAACTCAGGGCGTTCATGAGTCGGATCACCGCCCCGCCTTTGGTCAGGTTACCGAGTAGATCGTCGGAAAAGGTATCGCCAGCATGGACCACAAACACGTTATCGTCACCGCGAGCGTTGCGGATTTGCTTGAGCAACGTGGCCTGACAGGCAAACCCGCCCATCCGTCCGGCCCGTTCGAAACCTTGCATGCGACCGCCTGGATCGCCGGTCTGCACCATCGCGTTGCCGGGCACTACTTCGATGGGATAATAGCGACCGTGAAAATCGTTCGTGTGAACCAGCGTGAATTCTTCCGAGGTGGCCCCGCTATGACTCACCCCTAGCACTAACGACGCTGTCAATAATGACAGAGCCAGCCGGTTCAGACAGGTGAGCATTCGTGCCTTCCTTGCCATCGTTGTCTTCCGGTTACGTCGCGTAAGGTTATGGATTGAACTGCTAGTTAAACGGAATGTATGCGTAGCCGTCCATTTGCAGATTAATATTCGCCGTTGCAGCGGACACCGCAACTTTCACGTCCGGGGCGATTTCGGTTGTGGCAAAACCATGATGCGCCGCAGCTTGTCCGCAGACGTAGATGTCAACGCCTGTTTTTTTCAACTCACGAATGAGTTCCAGATTCGGATTCTTCGTCTTTCCCAAGTCCTTCATGTAGGAACTGGCATGCTTGGCGTACGCTTCATGCGACAGCGCCGCTTTCGTTGCTGCGCCATGCAGGATGACGGCCATCTTAAAGCCGTGATCGATCCCTGCACCCGCCTGAGTGTATTGATTGAGAATTAACGCCGCCCGGTCGAATCCCTTGATGACACTGCCTGATTGAGCGTCGGATGTAATGTCGATAATCACTTTCGAAGTCTTTTTGGGAGGAAGAGCGGCATCGGACAAAACGACAATTCCGCCATGGCTCTTGATGATAGGATGTGTGTATTCCGGAGCACCGGTCGGATTAGCGGAAACGGCGGTGGCAAGCAAAACTGTGAATGTAAGGGTGAGGGCGTATTTCATGGAGTGACTCCTTCGTTTAGCTAGTTGCTGATACAGGTGATAATGTCTTGATCTATTCAGAAAAGACACATCTTGACGATGCGATCGGCTTTGTCTCTTGGAGTGATCGTGCTCTATTCAGTACTTGCTCGCGTACCCGCTTGCGAAGAGTTGGACGAATGACACGTCATCCACTGCGTAGATTAGCATCCTTCCTTCGGTTCGACTCCTTTTAACGACTCGGTTGGTCCTTTGAAGTGATCCGCTATGGCGTTCACTCCGCATTGGGGTTTGGTCTGCAAAATTAAATCTTTCCGCGCTTTTTGTTTTTGCTCGACAGAAATTCCCATGCCGTGATAGACACTTTCGATTAATCCGTCTTTTGCCTCATCCAGATGATTAAACGACCACGCCAGACGGGGTTCACCTACCGGAAATTTCTCATCCTCCTTCTCATACACCCCGGCTTTCCACAGATGGAAGGTTTTTCCATAACTATTAAGTTTGTTTTCCATGATTTTCAATTCGTTTTTAGCAGCAGGCAAGGTCAATTGTCCGGAAAGAATCTCAAAATTATGAGGATTCCAATATTGCTGTTCTTCATCCGGAAGCTGCTCGAACGCTTCCATGGGGATGATATATTCTATCCCCGTCATTTTCGCGTCCGGCGCGTTATCGTCATAGAGGATGCATTGCATAAGATCCGGACGAAGTTGGTGACAAAAATGATGAGCAACCCATTGTCTGGAAGGACTTTTCTTATCGGCGTGGAATCCGATTAACCAAGCACCGATTTGTTCGACAGGTTTGATCGTTGTTTGATCGGCGGCATTTGCCCATCAAGAGTAGCCCATGAGAATGACACTCACTAAGAAAAATTTTCTGAACCAATACCTATTCATAATGTCCTCCTCTTTCATTTGTGCTAATGAAGAATTTTGATGTGAGATGAATCAGGGGCGGCTTCACACTCTTTCATTTTTTTACGCTCATGTCGCTGTCGAACCAAGGCAAGGCTGATAAGGAGGATGAAGATCCCGACGATCCATATCCACGGTGAAGTGGATGTCGCCTGAGGAA
This sequence comes from Nitrospirales bacterium, assembly GCA_021603905.1. Lineage (GTDB taxonomy): Bacteria > Nitrospirota > Nitrospiria > Nitrospirales > UBA8639 > JAGQKC01. Next base: position 3,050 of record BQIU01000064.1, on the reverse strand, counting down.
GCGTAATTTTTCCCCAATCCCCAAGATCTTGGATGATGGGCACAAGCAAGGGGTACACTGCCACGTAGAGGGCGGCGCCAAACAACATGCCCCCTACGCCGATCATGGCATCCCGACGGCCTTCTCCACAGGCCGCCACGCTGGTCCCCGGGCAATAGCCAAAGACCGCAAGACCGATCCCGAACAAGAGCCCCCCAAAGACAACACCGCCGAGCAACAGGGGTTTAACATGAAGGTCTGCCAGATTCATGGCTACTAGAGCGTACACTCCAATGGCTCCCACTAGGATGGCTGTCAACATAATCTTAAAGACGGTCCAATCCTTCAATAAGAGCTGACCGAGAATGACCTGAAATTTGGCAACTCGCCCTTTCTGCAGAAGAAAGCCGAATACGATGCCTGTGATCAATCCGAGTGCCAACTTTTCCGGCGTCTCAAACATGATCGCTTCCCTTCCTTCCATACAAAGCAAAGGCCGTGGCGACCGCGACCGCAAAAATGACGGCGGCAAAGATCCAACTGGATACGGCAAGCTGCAGCGTGCCGCTAATGGCATGACCACTGGTACAACCCTTCGCCACTCGCGCTCCAAACATCATGAGTGCAGCGCCTAAGAAGGCCCACATGAAGCGCGTCCTCCGGCTGCCTCCGAATCGCCATTCCCAGAGCGGCGGAACCCTTTCGTCCGTCCGATCTTCGGACAATCTTGAACTCAGATATGAGCCGACAAATACACCGAGCACCAGCATCCATTCCCAGTCAATTTTGGGAGACTGTTCAGCTTCCTGAAAATATTGATGGTCCGTCACGGCAGGGAGGGCAGCTTTTCCCAGAAGGGCTGCAGTATTTTCGAACGCCGTCGTAATGCCAATAGGGTGATCGGCACTAGCAAAGGCAATCCAACTTAATACCCCGATTCCCGCCCCCACCACGTATGGAGACCACGATGTTCGGGCAAGGAAATTCATCGCGCATTATTCCTTTCGCCTATTCTTGAAATCCATCGTTGGAGGAGCCTTCGTTTTTGCTGGCGGCTTGCCATGCGGCAGACGCTTCTGCATGGTGATCATTGTGTTCCGCTATCTCAGCAATCTGACGATAATCTCCGCGCAAGGCTTTCAACGCATGACGCTCGCACTCAATTTCTTGACTGGTTCGGATACTCAAGCGGCGAAAAACCGGTACCGGTGGGCACCAGCCCTGAAGTGCATGCTGGAGAAGAAATCCTGCCACCCCAGCACTTAACCAATACCATCGTCGATTGACCGTCATGCCAAGGAACAGACCAAGTAGCGAGAACGATGCCGCATTGGCTTCTAATGTCCGCTCTATATCCCACTCATACTCCAACTCTGCCAACCGTCGATTGATCGCCGCCAGGCCTCCTGCCGAATAGAGGGCAACGTTATTTTCCGTCTGACGACGCATGGCTTCATTTATTTGCTCATCGGTATGCTGCGCGATCCGAGTTGTTGTTGCCGGCAATGTATTCATCGTATGCTCTTTTTAATGTCCATCTTGTTCCGTCATTTACTGGAGAGGAAATTCCGCTTGTTTCCATGCAGCCATTCCACCCAGTACATTGATCACATTCTTGTACCCATGATGCTGTAGCAAACTTGCTGAAACAGAGGACCGATAGCCGCTTCCGCAAATGACGGCCACTGCCTTTTTCGGGTCGACTTCTTCTATACGGTGGGGCAGCTCGCTACCGGAAATATATTGGGCGCGAGGGATATGTCCGGCAGACCATTCCGCCGGTTGCCGGACATCCAGTACTTGAAGCTCTGAATTCTTCTGAAGTTGCTCAGAAAGATTTTGCACCGACCATTGCGGCAACATCTGGAGAGGTCTTGACGCCGTCCGCCAGGCAAACATGCCGCCAGCCAACCACCCGGCCGGCGGTGGGTATCCAATACGAAGGAGATGCCATATCACCTCTTTCAGATCATCAGGACCATCCAGTACCAGATAAACTGTTGCCTCGGCCGGCAAAACGGTGCCTGCCCATGTTGGAAAAGAAGACCCCAACCCCACGTTCAACGCTCCAGGAATATGAGAACTAAAGGCTTCAGCTTGGCGGCAATCTAGCACAATGCCCCCCTCTTGCTGTTTTCGTTCGAATTGCTGAGGCGACAAAGCCGGCGGCTCAGGCAATATTCCGAGAAGCGGGGGGCCTTCAGCGTTCATTTTCCGCATCCGTGGCCAATACGGCGGCACTGATGGAAGATGTTTGAGGTCTAGACAATTTCCGACGAATTCCTCTTTTTTATCAAGGTTCGTTAATAAATGATTCATCCGACGTTCATAGCCGATCGTCGTTGAGAGTCGGCTGCCGATATGGCCTCCGCATAACGAACCAGCTACATGCGTAGGATACACTTCCACGTGATCCGGCAAAGAGAGGATTTTTTCTTGAAGCATCTGACACATGGTTTTAGCATGTTGCTCGACCTCTTCGGGATTACCTAAGAGATCTGGCCTAGCCACATCTCCGACTAATAACGCTCCGCCCGATAATAGTAACACCGGCTCTTTCCCGCGCGATCGATCTGTCACGAGCACACTGATATGTTCAGGCGTGTGGCCAGGGGTGTGAAGAATCTGGAAAGTAATCTCTCCCATCGTTAGGCTTTCGCCGTCCGATACCGGACGCGCCTCATATCCGACATTCGCCTCCTTCCCGGCCAGGCGCTGAACGGGAACGCGCTCCGCTAGTTCGCAAATACCTGTAACGTAATCGTTATGTTGATGCGTTTCGATTGCATAGGCGATGCTCATCCCGCGCGTTCGAACTTCGTCTAAATATGGCTGAACATCGCGGCGAATATCGAGAACCAATGATTCGCCCGTTTCCTCCGATCCGATCAGATAGGAGGCATGCCCCAAACTTTCCAAATGAAATTGTTTAAAGAACCCTCTGCAAAAGGAACAGAATTCTGTAGAATAGCCCTCATGCAAACCACGATGAGGTACCAGATGAAAACGAAACTCTTACGCATTGAGCGCTTTCTCAACGAGATGGATCAGGTCGTGCCGTGGAAGGAACT
>BQIU01000063.1 GCA_021603905.1 Nitrospirales bacterium | reverse complement strand
ATGCTTGCCAAGGTTTCCATCAAGATCAAGATAATGAGGAATGGTCGATCGATGACCTTCCCGCTCAGCATCATATTCTGTCTTGTGCTTGAGCTTGACCCAATAGGGTAAGGTCCGCTGCAGACTATTCGGCGTAATTCTTGAATTGGATCGATTTCCACTGACGGGGAAATAGTTTGTATGACCTTTATAGAATGTCGTATCTACGGATGTATGCCAATCGGACGAGGTCAAAATATAAGCCGTCCAACGAGGATCGTAAGGGTTAGGGTCGTTAATTAGTTGGGGGTTCCCAAACAAATCTCCACGCAATCGGGCTCGGCTCTCAGCGATTCCTGCTTCCGCAAGGTAAAATCCTTCAATCCCACGCCGGTAATTCCCACTGATCGAAATTTCTGTTGATGTCGCGGTGAGAACCGTTGTTCCAAGAACACTCAACACGGCCATGAGTATCAGCGCGGCAACTAACGCAAACCCTTGAGCATTCGTTGGAGAGTCACAAACAATTTTTGAGCAGACCATCATGAGAGACTACAATCCAAAATTTCGTAGCGTAATTCGTGATCGTAAGGTCGTGGTTCGATATCCCTTATTGAAAGGATAGCGAAGATCAGGGCTTGCGGTGCGAGCTTGAATATGGAGTTCAACTTGTCGAATCTGATTCGAATCGATGGTTGGAGCACCGTTTCGATCAAAGTATTGAATGGAAAACGTTTCGATATGTTCAGCCAGCGGTTGTCGCCCTCCACCGGTATCACGACGTAAGGTCAATGTAGCCTGATCGTGTGAGTATTGAATAGATTCATTTGAATCTGTCGGATTTCCATTCCCATTAAGATCGGCTTTGATGTGAAGTTGCGTGGGGTGATAGGCAATGCCGATAAAGTCATTGTGAGGACTGTTGTCTTGATTGACCTGACGCGGATCATACCCGGCCATCTTGAGTTCATGAGCCATCACATCCATGGCTGCCCGAACATGTTGCTGCATATCAAGGGTGTTTTCTCGTACGACTTGGGCACTCACTTGACTTGAATAAATGGCGTAAATCGCCCCAAGCGTTAGTGTACTCAAGGCTAACGCCATGACGACTTCAATAAGCGTAAACCCTTGATCGTTCCTTACATTCATGAACAACGCCTTATTCAGACAGTATGGTCGAGAACGACGTCGAATGCGAACCAGCATCCCACGTCACGGTGACCGTTGCTGTTTGCAAACCCTTTCCTGGTGTTTGGGCTTCAAAAACAACGGTTCTTTGAAAGAACGGTGCGTCTCTCATAGAGCCATAGGATTCTGTACTTGCGACTATTCCCGACACGGACTGTCGGTATCCAACTCGACGTATATCTTCGAGTTGATCTTGCGCAAGGGTGGCAGCCATCGTCATTTTCTGACTAAACGTCATGCCATGAATTGACACGGTGGAAAATCCAGAAATCCCCAATATCACAACCGATATGAGGACCATGGCCATCAAGACTTCCAACAGGCTACTTCCGTGATTCGTGACAATTCTGGATCGCACCTTGAAGCCTTGCGGCATGAAAAATTTCTCGTTCATGATTTAATTGTCACTCGACCGGTAATCCCAACCGTCACACGCTTAGACCCTGCAGAATTGGAAAGGGTGACGGTTGCAAGATTGGAGGCGGTCCCACGTGGATGAAAAATTGGATGATTCGTCGTGGCAAGACTCACATCCTCATAGTCAGTATGAATGTCGTGCATGGTCAGCAGCTCATTTGGATCAAACTTCCCATTGTTGTTGTCGTCATCAAGAATAGAATAGCGGTGAGCATCAAGAAATGTGATCCGTTGCTTGTTTCCTTGCGTCACGGCCTGAGTCTTCGCTGCCATTAAGTCTGAGACGACTTGCCGTACAGCTCCATTCAGTCGCCATTTCGGTAGCTGGGAAACGAGCCAGGATTGACTGAAAAGAACCATGATGGACAAGAGTCCTAAGACGGTCACTAATTCGATGAGACTGTATCCATTCCTTCCACGCGGCTGAGTTAAGTCAGAAATCATCAAAATCGTCCAAAATACCAAGCCATCATGTCTGTTCCAAAAAATAGCGTTAACACCGCTCCAAGCGCTAAATACGGTCCAAATGGAATATACTGCCCTCTTGTTACTATCTTAAAAACCAAGAGCCCAATTCCAATGACCGATCCAACGACCGAGGCCAACATGAGTGTCAGCAAGGCCGCTTTCCAACCGAGAAATGCCCCGACCATCGCTAAGAGTTTAATGTCACCTCCACCGATCCCTTCCTTGCCAAATAGGTATGGACTGATCCAGGCCATAAACAACAAGACCCCTCCACCCACCAACACTCCAATAAGAGAATTCACAAACCCAGTCGGCAATACGGTCGATGCCGCAGCAACCCCGAGAACGATTCCCGGAAGAGAAATCACATCTGGAATAATCTGATGGTCCCAATCAATCCAGGTAATCGCCAAGAGCGCAGAAAACACGATCGCATAGACCACCGACTCCCATCCCCATCCAAAACGCCAGAGGATAGCCATATACCCCAACCCATTCGACAATTCAATGATTGGGTAACGAGAGAGAATCACGGCTCGACAATGTCGGCAGCGTCCCCGCAGAATTAGAAAACTCAAGACCGGGATGTTGTCATACCAGCAAATAGTCTGGTTACAATTTACGCAGGCAGATCGTGGAAATACAATGGAGAGATTTCGTGGGACACGGTGGATACAAACGGTCAAAAAACTTCCGATAATTAACCCAAAGAAAAATACCGATCCATACTCCAGCAGCAACGGTATCATGTCCATCTCCCATTCACTTTGGATATTAGTCGAATCTACGTAAAATCATGAGTTTACTTTCAGAAAGTGGCCTGCTACGATCCCCTACCTATGGCCGACTCAAATAGCTATCCTGCAGTTGAAGTGTTTGATTGTGCGGTGAGAGTCTGATAAGTCATCCGGACCGTATTTTGATTCATCATAGTTCAATCTGCTGAGTACTTTGATGCATTCATGTTAGGAATTCCACAAGTGAAAAAACGTGACCTTCCGCCAATCAAGCGTAAACGCCCAGAAGCCTTAACGGATCGGGAACAAGAAATTCTGCAGCTCATTTGGTCTGGGCTTAAGAATAAAGAAATTGCCCAGCGGCTGAAAATTAGTGTGAAGACTGTTGAGGCCCATCGGGCCAATATGATGAAGAAGGTTCGCGTATCAAATGCTGCTCAACTGCTGAATGCGGCTATTCAAGAAGGCCTCATCCAGGTAAAGTAGAACTTCCCTTCCCTCCTTCAACCGCACGTCGCTGTCGCATTGCCTCAAACAATACAATCGCAACACTCACAGACAGATTCAGAGAATCAATTCGCCCATGCATAGGGATGAAGGCGCGCTGATCACACTTTTTCAACACACCATGGCGAATACCGTGGCCTTCTGCGCCAAAGACCAACGCCGTCGGACCGGTAAAATCTATGTCGGTGTAAGCGACGTCCGCCATTGGATCGAGCGCATAGGTCATGACATCGGCCGATTGAAGTTTCTCTAAGAGGCGATTGGTATTGCCAGCCCGGGCAACCCGAACATATTCTATCGCTCCGGCAGATGCTCGAGCGACTCCTGCCGTTAAGCCTACCGATCGATGCTTGGGAATAAAAAGACCTTGGACGCCAGCCGCATCAGCCGTTCGGAGAATGGCACCAAGATTTTGAGGGTCTTGTACGTTATCTAAGACAATAACAAATGCAGGAGGGTGCTGCTGTGTGACCTGATCAAGCAACTCGTCTTCATCGACATAGGACTTGGCGGCGGCCAACCCTACGATACCTTGATGCTTGCCTTGCGGAACAAGCCGATTGATGCGTTCACGAGGTTCCACTGAAATCGGAATACCTTGGGAACGAGCAAGACGAATAATCTCCGCATACTGCGCATCTTCACGAATCAGATGAAGGCGTAAAATGGAACGAGTGCCCGCTCGAAGGATTTCTCGAATCGTGTGCAGACCGTAGACGAACTCCTGTTCGTTATCGTTTCCAGCGAGTTGTGCCGTCTGGTCGATCTTCGAGGATGATGTCTTGGGACGCCAAGTCTTGGCGAATTTTGTCGGCCGTGGCAAAGTCTTTCCTTTTCCGGGCTTGTAATCGGTTTTCGATTTGTTGTTCAATCCACTCATTAGTGGCAGGTGCCTTAATGATAGTAGGATCTGCAGATGCACTAAACGACCATCTAGATGTACCACTTATTTGAACTTGGCTAAATTTCCAGTCTTGTACCGGAAGCTGAAAAAGACCCATTGGAGCACCAAGCATCTGAAAACTTTCGAAGACCTTTGTTCTACTCTGATCAGAGATCCCCACAGAAAGTAATTTATTGATTTCGCTCCGCAAGCGTTGAAACTCCGCCAAGGCTTTGGGAGTATTGAGATCATCGTCCATCGCTTGCTCGAATTGTTTTTTAAAATCCACAATTAGTTTCTCAGGAGACTGATCATTTTCTGATTGATCAGCTTGCCCAGGTTCCTCCAAACGCTTCAAAAGTCCATAAATATTATCCAAAGCTGACTTGGCCTCGGTTAATACTTTATCGGAAAAGTTGAGATCGCTTCGATAATGGGTTGATAGAAGAAAATACCTTAGCACTTCAGTCGTGACAGGTTCATTCCAGTCAAATTTCTCAAATGAATTCTCGAAAACCCCACTAATCGTGAAGAAATTCCCCAACGACTTGGACATTTTTTCTTCATCGATCGTCACAAATCCGTTGTGCACCCAATACTTGGCAAATTCTTGCCCCGTATAGGCACAGGATTGCGCCATTTCGTTTTCGTGATGAGGAAAGACCAGATCTTTTCCGCCACCATGAATGTCAAATGTCTTGCCAAGATGCTTGATCGACATCGCTGAACATTCGATATGCCATCCTGGCCGTCCAGGTCCCCAAGGACTCTCCCAGCCAGGTTCCCCCGGCTTCGCGCCTTTCCATAAGGCAAAGTCCATAGGATCTTTTTTGCGTTTATCCACTTCAACGCGTGCTCCAGCCATCATTTCTTCCTTCTTACGACCAGAGAAACGCCCATAGGCTTCATAGGCGCCCACCTCGTAAAACACATCGCCCTTGACCTGATAGGCAAAACCTTTCTGAATTAATACCGCTATCATGTCAATGATTTCAGGCATATGTTCGGTTGCACGCGGTTCGACATCAGGAATCGTCACTTGTAGACGATTCATATCGCGATAATACGCGGCAATATACTTTTTGACGACATCCGTCCAAGACACACTTTCTTCTTGTGCCCTCTTTAAGATTTTGTCATCCACATCAGTAAAGTTCCGCACATATGTCACGGAATATCCTTTGTACTGAAGGTATCGATAGAGCAAATCAAACACTACGGCACTTCTGGCATGCCCCAAATGACAGTCATCATAAACTGTCACGCCGCAGACATACATTCGAACATGGTTGTCCTCAAGAGCTATAAACCGTTCTTTTTTACGGGTTAACGTATTAAAAATATTCATCATTTTTGATAACACGACGACTGAGACTCTACATAAGAAAAAATGTACCCCAACAACTCTTAGAGAACTCAGTCATCATAAAAAATTACAATACATTTCATTATAAAACCCCAGTATATAGTGAACGAATATCACCCACTATTTTTACAGCAACATCTTTACCAGAACAAATCCGCCGATTAACAGGACCAAAAACAAAATAGAAAACAGATCGAAATATTTTTCGAGAATGTGTTTCACCGACGGGCCAAATACTCTCAAGGCCCCACCGACTAAGAAAAACCTCAGCCCTCGACTCAAAATAGAAGCCATCACAAAGGTGGCAAAATCAATATGTGTGGCTCCGGCTGCAATGGTGAATACTTTATAAGGAATTGGCGAGAACCCGGCTGCAAAGACAGCCCAAAAAGCATTGTCGCCATACAACGTTGAAACTTTCTCAAATACCTCTGGGGTGAAACCCGGCACATACGCATAAAACCAATCTGAAACAATTAACCACAGACCCATCCCAATGGCATACCCAGCCATGCCTCCCACAACGGAGCCTACGAGACAAATTCCAGCAAAACCCAAGGCACGAGAAGGGGCACCCACCCCCATCGCAATCAGGAGAACATCAGGCGGAATTGGAAAAAAAGAAGATTCAGCAAACGCAATTAATAACAACGCAATTTTTGCGTGAGGTGTAACAGCCCATTGAATGACCCATTCATAGAGAGCCCGGAATATCGACGCTGGATGGTATTGAGAACGCGAGGAAGATTTTAAAAGATTATTTGGCTGCATTGAGCGTTATAGCGAACCCAATGAATGTAATCGATGCTTATTAGGACCCGGTCTACTAGGTAAGAAGCACCTTTGAGGTCGTTCCTTCTAATGAACGGACGCAGACAATACGACTATGTCTATTATATAGGTATCCCAAGTAACTACAATTACAAGCATAAAAAAACCCGCCTCAAATTGAGGCGGGTTTTAAAAAAAATTTCGTAAATGCTGTCAATGTTCAGGGAAACAAAACTTATTAAATGTTTTGCATAAAATGGGCAACAGCATCTGGATCAACCTTACCCATAATTGCGGAAGATGGAACGGTGCTGGACTTCTTGCCCGTGAGCCCACACTCCACTTCATCGACAATCATTTCAACAGGCATGGACATTCCACCATACACATGCGGGCCAGCAACAATTTTCGCATTGGAATACCCATAGACCGCCGTAGCCACATCCTTAGCAAGCCAACCGACAAAATTAAATTCTGGAATCACAATTAACTTGGCTTTTGCACAGAGTTTTCTAAGCTCAGCCGTTGGGAATGGACGTAATGATTTTATTTTAATCAACCCAGCCTGAATTCCCTTTGCAGTACATTCGCGAACAGCTTCTTTGCATTGAGCGGCAGCACTACCTGAGGCAATAAGCAATACATCAGCATTTTCAACATTTTGAGTCTCAACTAGGCCATCCATATATTGGTCAATATATTTTCGCGATCTCTCCACGGCAGCCCACACTTCTTGCTGCCATACCGCATGGATATTGTAAGCCATGAAATTTGACTTTTGAACTGGGGCATCTCGTGACAAACGAGCAGGAGGATTCTCTGCATCTAACACAGGGACTGCTCCCCTCCAAGCTTCGCGCTCTGGAAGCTTTAATCCTTTATCCTGCATCGAACAGTAACCACGAGCATGTGTTACGAAGAAACCATCACAACATACTCCAACAGGAAGAGTGACATCATTTTTTTCACTGATGATGAATGCCTTCATAATGTAGTCAAATAAATCTTGTTGATTTTCAGCATGGAAGACAATCATTCCGCAGTGCAAGAGGTAGGCAATTTCAATATTATCAGGTTGAATAGCTAATGGAGCATTCACAACTCGACAGGTAAACATAGCCACGGCCGGAAGACGATGACCAGGCCAAGATGCAATAGGCTCAAGGCCACGAAGAGTACCAGGACCAGCGGTTGCGGTAAAACATCTAACACCAGCACGAGACCCACCAGCAATAGCTGACATCACGCCATACTCTTCTTCACCACGATAATATTCTTTCACATACCCCTCCCCGTACAACACACCAATAAGCTGCATCGTTTCACTTTGAGGAGTAATCGGATATGCAATGGAAAGATCGACATTTGAACGACGCACCGCCTCCTTGGCAGCTTCACTTCCCGTGATGAACTCTTTTTCACGAGGAGCCTCATTAAACATGTATTCAGGACTGACAACTTTTTGCCTTTTGGCCTCAGCATGCGGGTCCTTCTTCCCAGCTTGTGATGAAGGAGGCGCAGGAGCTGCCGTAATAGGATCGCCTTGTGGATTTGTTTTGACTTCAGGTTCCAGTGCTTCGCTCATGGGTCACCCCTCTATAACAGTTGATGGCTCTGATTATCATAAATGCATATGGTTGACTTGGTGAAAACAATTCATATTTCCTTACTTACATATCTCTTTTTTATCCTTCACTTTGCATACTTTCAGGTCGATGTCCAAAGGCTGCAGCACTAGCTCCTCCTGATTCACCCAATGGAATGTTTAATGGATTCGTATGGGTTTTTCCTCCATGGACTTGAGACTGAAGACCGGTAAACCGAACATTTTCACCATTTTCCGCTACCTTAATGCCCATTTCTTCGCGAACCCGCTTAAACACTTGAGCAACACGGCGAATTTTCGCCGCATCAGAATCTCTAACCGTAAACATTGCATCTTCATGCCCTTGCTCAGCACAAATCGCAGAAGTCCAACAGTTCGTTCCGGCTCGAATCATTTTTAATGTTAAATTTGCATAATGACAATGAACGCCAATAAAAATACAGGCTTCGATCTTATTACCCCAAATTGTCAGATTCGGATGGTTTGGATTAATCATTTCCTCTGGTTCGATTTTCGGATACTTGGGCCGGTAGTCTGGCATGGGAATGATCATCACCTCAGGTAATTGAGCCGCTAGCTCTAACACAGCTTTGGCCTTGTCTGCGGCATGATCATTCCAGTTCCAAAGAACAAGAGGACCTGGAAAGATCGTTGCGTTTTTCCTGGTGAGCATGGACCTCGCCATCTCTTCCATTGCAATTTCTTCTTGAACAATATTACCAAACCTTAGACCAAATCCTGATTTTGGCGGTAGAACTCCCAACTCTGCTGCTGACGGCGGATGGAACCCTGCCGGGCCGGGCTCGACTATTCTTTCTTCTGCATCTTGAGTTGCTTCCAATTCATCACCCCATAATTTTTAATTTTTCTTGATCAAGAAAACTCAACAGCTTGCTTTCTTGTGCCCGGCAAACTACCCTCGAACAGGATTGGCCAGCTTTGCCGTTGTATTTTTTTCACCATACGTAATATTCTCCGTCAACGCCGAATCACCGACCTGATCAATCATTTCCATTTTTATCGCATTATGTTTTGCCATATTGTCGCAAACCCAAACACATTGCGCGCATCCCTTACATCGATCAACGGCGACATAAGCAGAACCATATTTCAGTCCTTTATCTTTGCCAGCCTCATTATTATACAGGATGGTGTTCGCCTCAGGGCAGTATTGTGTACACAACTTACAACTAGTGGCCGCACAAATTTCAGTATCGATATAGGCGATTAAATACATTGAATCCTCATGTTCTTAGATAAATATTTATGCCGTAGCCGCTGCAGAAGACTCAGGGACTTTTATATCCCAGCCATGCTCAACAGCATAATCCCACGCCGCCTTGACGACTGCGAGGTTTTTGCCAATAAGTTCTGACTTTTTCTTAAACTTTCTCTCCACGACACTATCTAATGCTGCGGTACCCCCAGATACGACGAATCCTTTACCTAGGAATCGGTCCTTCACGGCTTGTTCTAACGCTTCCATATTGGACAAACCTGTAATAGCACCAATTGCTCCACACATCGCCATATTCGTGGCAAGGTCAATCCCTGCCACGTCAAGCGACAACGTCGTTGCTGGGATATAGTAAATCTTCGCATTCAGTTCTTTTAACTCGCGTTCTTGGTCTGGCTCTAATTTCATGGGAGTGTCATGATTAATTAAAGCAACCCCGTTCTTCTTCAATCCAAAATAGAACGGATTTGTGTAGCTCTTTCCATGGGTAATCACTTGGGGATGGAAAATCATAATGATATGTGGGAACGTGATCTCACCAATTTCATAGATCGGCTCATCTGAGATCCTGACATAGCTTTCTACTGGTGCCATACGTTTTTCCGATCCATAAAAGGGGACGATCGTACTTTCCCCGCCAGCATTAATCACGGCCGTACTAAAAATGTGAGAGGCAGTCACCACACCCTGCCCTCCGACACCAGCCATACGAATGTTAAATCGAACAGCCATCTTATTGCCTCCTTAATCCTTTACTCAGGTCAAAAAACAAGAAACGTACAATTCTCATATCAATAGTTGATGATCTCTCCCATTATTAACTAACGGGTACGGCCTTGGCAGGCTTAGGGAGATACTCTTTGTATCCATACAATTCTCCCAGAGCTTGCTTCGCATCATCAGTGAGATACTCAGAGAACTTATACCGATCGTTTTCAACGTCTTTCGCATCTTCCATGACTTTGTCAGTTGGAATTGCGTATTCGATATTACAAGAGGTGTAGGCTTGAATGTAGGTTGGACCAACTTCTCTGGCAATTAACACGGCTTTCTTGATCACGCTCTCGACTCGACGAGGATTATTTGGAACGACAGTAGCGACATAGGCACAACCCGCAACTTTCGCCATACCTAACATATCCATTTTTTCAAACTTCTTCCCTACAGGAGCCATCTTCAGCACTTGGCCTTTATTCGTCATACCGCTTTCCTGACCGCCAGTGTTTCCGTACACCTCATTATCCAACATAATGGTGGTAAACTTTTCTTTTCTAAACCATGAATGAAGCGTTTGAGCAAAACCAATATCGGCCATACCACCATCACCGGCCATCACCACAACATCTTTTGGTTTATCACCAAATCGAAGCTTAAGCCCTCTCGTCAGTCCGCTTGCCACACCATTCTGATCGCCGTAGTTCCCATAGACAAACGGAATAGCAGCCTGCGAGATGGCCAAACGACCACAACCGGCTGTCCCGACCGTAATGGTATCCTCGGGATTAGGGAATGCAATCATGGCTAAACGAATGAATAATGTCATGGCACATCCGGCACACATTGGATGCTCTTCAAGAATTTCCTTGAAAGTCCCGACTTGAGAAACAGAAGTCTTTTTTCCAAAAGGTCCATGATCAACCATATCTCTATATTCTTTTGGCATCCATCGATCAAAACCTGGGGTAAATTTCACATAATCGAGGCTCATATTTAATTCCTCCTTCTTCGTGTTTTAAATGGAAAACCTTGGAAAATTTTCTACGTTCTTAATATACTTCTAAAGATTACAACAAACGAAATTAGGTAGATTCACCCATACTAAAAAATAAACCTAGCAAAGAAATTCAAATGATGTCAAATAAACAGGTTATTCTAGATTTACCTTTCTGTGACATTGAAATTCATGATAAACCTGATCACGCTTCCTATTCAACTCCAAAGAAGACCCACAAGGCTAAAAAGAAGGCCTATCTAAGCCTTAAAACCTTTAGGCCTTTGGGGTCGAACACAATACACATATGATGTCTAACAGACTAAATGAGACATCACGACCATTCACATATTTTCATGACAGGTCTTCGAGAAATGGCTCAGGCATTGGACCGGTCACTCCGTTGGTGCTGGCTTATAATAACTCTAGACGGAATATCACTGACCTAGACTGCACAACGAGAGCATGGAAAAAGCGGTGGGATGCCTACAGGAAGAAGACCGAACCGTTCGATAAAGTGGCAAAACAAAGAAATTCAAGCTTAATCGAGAATATATTGGACCGGATCAACAACACGGTCATTCACGGCGACTTGATAGTGCAAGTGTGGACCAGTTGAAAACTTTCCAGTACTGCCAACAAGCCCAATCAACATTCCTCGATTTACCTTTTGTCCGTACTTCACATTCATTTTTGAGAGATGACCATAGGTGGTTTCAATACCAAAACCGTGATCAATACGAATAAATTTCCCCATTCTAGCGTCATAGGCAGCAACAACAACCTTACCCGCAGAAGGCGCTCGAACTTCTGTTCCTCTCGGAGAACCAATATCTATACCAGCATGTAAGGCTTTTTTTCCGGTAAAAGGAGAAACACGTGGTCCAAATTTCGAAGTGATAACCCCCTTGACCGGCCAAATGGATGGCGTGGAGGCCCAACGTTCAGCCCGAAGATTTGCCGTATTCAACAAAGTATCAAGAATATTTTTCTCGACCTTCGACTGCGCATCAATCCAGCGAAGACCCACTTCGATGGCCCGGATTCTTTCATGCGCTGTTGGTTCTTCACCAGTGGCAGTTGAATAAACCTTAGCGTCAAGAACTTGCGTATCAATCTCAGAACTCATGGAATGGCCGTCATATGGGAACTCTTCACCCCCTTGACCAGGAATAGAGTTTGGGACCCCTTCAATATCATCAGGCTCTAAGCCAAACATCGTCTGAAGCTTCCGATTGAGATGCTCTAACGACACCATTCGCTTTTTCATACTGTCAACTTCAACACCAAAAATTCCGGTCCGCTCACGTGAGGTTGCTAACTCGTTCCGAAGTCCATCCAATTCAGCTAATTGACTTCTTTGGTAGACATAATGAGTCAAAATTCCACTCTGGAGAACCAATAAACAGAGCCCAGCAATAAGCGAATAGCGTACGGTGGACTTCCGAAACTTCATGCGCAGTGGATTCGAGCGAGCTCCGCGAAAAACAATGATTGAGTAGCTTTCTTCAGAACCTTGCATTGCTTACCTTTTGCCTAGTAAGTGATCACCAGTTTGGACTTTTCTTAAGAGAATGACCATCTCTTAGATTACCAATATACGTATATAATTTCTACCCTCTGGGAAGATTAATGACCGTCACGTTTTTTTGTTTAACTTCGGCTTTACCATTTGTCCCAACCAGGCCAAATAGTCAGAAGATCCTGATTGAATGGGCAGTGCGATAATTTCAGGAACACTATAACTATGAAGCCGCTTAATCGCAGATTCCAACAGATCAAATACTTCGGCTTTCGTCTTGATAATGAGAAGAGATTCCTGCTCTTCCGTCACTTTTCCTTCCCAATCAAACACCGACTGTATTGTTGGAATAATATTCACGCAAGCGGCGATCTTGTCCTCCACTATACGCCTGGCAATGAGCCTTGCCTCAGTCTCAGACGCTGCAGTGACCAAGACTACTATTTCTCCAGACATAATTCCATTCTGTCATTTGCTTAAGGATTACTACAAAAAGTCTCAAACTTTCCTATATTCAGAATAAATTCCGCACGACATTCATCAATTTGCAGTTTGCCTACATAAGGATTTATCGGCTGATTCTTTCGATTCCTAAAGCCTTGGAAACTCAATAAGTTCTGACAACTTCACGAAACTTCACGTCGACGAATTTGAACGCACTCACAGAAATGATCGAAACAATAAAATAATACAAATTGCCACTTAGCTTATCGCCTCATCAACATGAGTACTTCCATCATTAATTTCCAGGGTTCAGACGTTCCGGGTCTTCATCCACAAGTTGGACTAAATCAATAATCGCAGGTCGTAAAGCCTCCTGCAGCGCACCAGGATAACTCTGGACAGCATCTTCAAGGTTGTAATAAGGACTGTCGTACTTCTCGCCTTCATACTCCATCGCCATACTCCATAAAACCTTTGAAGGATCAGACGCTGGCGTTAAACGTAAATCTAACTCAACGGCTGTTTCGGTTTCTCCCATCGGTGCTCCTAAGAACCAAAACACAACACCAATAGGTCCTAAAAAGTAGGTGTCAAGACGACGCTTCCACTCCGTGGATTGCAAACGCCCTCGAAAGACTAAATCTGCGGGAGCCGCTTTGTCATTTTCAGCAAATGCGACGGATGAAAAGAGTCCAGCTTCTTGTAATTCTGCCACCGCAGCTTTCGCAAAGTCATTGGGAGGATCAAAATTCACGACATCAACCTCTTCTGGGTGTACAGCTTCTTCTGGTCGATCATATGCTGTCTCACCATAACGGACTAAAGGAATTGAGGCCTTCCAATATTCTTCTTTCATATCTTTCCCTCGAAGATCTTCAAAGGGTAAGACGACCGCCTTCGCAGAAAGCGGCATTTTGGCTTTCGTATTGAGAAACGCTCCGGTTGAAGACGGAGGATACTCCCAATTTCTGTTCCCTAAACAACCGGCAAGCAGGCCTAGACTCAGTATAATAACCAAACCACGAAACGTTTTTGCGAGAGAAGAGCTCATTCGCATTCTCCTTTCTAAACTGGGTAAGGAACGATAGGATCACATCATAAGATTGGCCATCTTCAACGACATCGTATGTTTATGAAGGCCGGTGCTTGTTAATGATCGAGTTTTGCGTCACTGATATGCGAGGGAGAGGGAATACACCATGTACAAGGCACAAGGAATTGAGACTCTCATGGGACATCACCATAGTACTTTGACATACCAAGGAGCCTTTCCAAAGACCACGAATCATGGATTCGGCAGAAGAGCCTGCAAGCCAGGGTCAGTGAATTGATAGCAAAGTTTACGGCTACAGACTCGTCGCTAGCCTTCGGAGAGCATCCTGCAGTCTCCTTTAAAACGGTTGCAAACAGAGCATCGCACCTGTCGCAACACTATAGGCACGGCAAGGAACTTCACCCTGCAAACCCGCCAGCATGTGCGAGTTGCTTTTGAAAGTCCTCATATGTTCGCGTAACGGGGAATTGTGGAAACTCACCTTGGATCGTCTCAGGAGGACAGAAAAAAATTCCCGCATCCGCCTCCTTCAACATCGATATGTCATTATAGGAATCGCCTGCCGCGATGACCCGAAATCCAATATTTTTTAATGCCTGAACGGCATGTCGTTTTTGATCAGGCATACGAAGATGGTACTGACTAATAAACCCATCTTTATCAACTTCTAACGAATGGCAAAAAATTGTCGGATAGTTCAACTGTTTCATTAATGGCGAAACGAACTCATAGTATGTGTCAGAGAGGATTATAACCTGGCTTCGCTCTCTTAACCAGGCAAGAAATTGCGTCGCACCCTCTAATGGAGATAATCCCTCGACAATCTCCCTAATATTCTGCAAGGTAATGCCATGCTCTCGCAGGACGAGTAATCGTTTCTGCATGAGTTCATCATAATCAGGAATATCCCGTGTCGTCATCTTCAGATCTTGAACCTTAAAATGATCAGCCACGGCAAGCCAAATTTCCGGAGCCACCACCCCTTCCATGTCCAAACACGTTACAAGCGGATTAGTCATAACCATCCTTTAATTTTTATATCAGTCCATTTACTCGCACCCTCTAATTTTCAGGCCATCATAAAGAAAAGCACTTCATCTTACAACCGTGAATACCATCCGTGCATCGGACCAAAAAAACAGAATTTTCACGGCAAATTCAAGGATCGAAAACGTATTTTCACGCTTAGAAATCAGATGCTGCTGACCAGGTATAATCCGGACACTAATGCCTACACCATATCTATCACCCGACGATCATCCTAAACAGATCCTCTGGAGTTTCGCAGTAAAAATCTGGGCATAAGGCCGTCACTTTGGCTTGATTTCCATAGCCATACCCCACCGCGCATACTTTGACCCCAATGGCTTGTGCCGCCCGGACATCATTCGTGCTGTCTCCAACCATCAACGTTCGATCAGCAGGCACATTTAGTGCCTCAAGGACTCTAAGAAGCATGCCCGGATCTGGCTTTAACTCGGAGCTATCTCGCGGACTTTCAATAGCCGAAAAATGAACGGCAGCACCAAGCCCTTGAATAATCTGCAATGTATATTCCAGCGTTTTATTGGTCACCACAGCACATTGTCGTCCATCAAGATGGGAAAGCAGGTCTCCAATCTTCGGATAAAATTCCGTGTTGTCCAAACAATGCGCGAGGTAGTGCGTGCGGAAGATACGTAGCGCTTCCTCATACTGTGCAGCCTTCCCCTCACCGACCGAAAGTCGTAACAGCTGCTTCACTCCATCGCCGACAAAACTGAATATTTCCTCAAGCGTTCGTTGTGGCAGTCCCAAATCACCCAACGTGAGGTTCACGGCATTGGCAATATCCACCTTCGAATCAATGAGCGTGCCGTCTAAATCAAAGAGAATAAGCTCCATCTGCTTGTGTTCAAATTCTTGCTGCATCATGGCGCCTGCAGTAATTGTTCACGAAGTTGCTGAAATTTCTTTTTTTTCATTTCCTCAGTTTCCTGTAATTGAGCCAAGCGAATGAAGTTCACTAACCGTTTCTTCCCGACATGAGGCGGCAACATCGGGGCGACAATTCGCCAACGCTCATGAATCGCCTTGACATGAAAATACTCAAGATAGATCTGTGGTTCAGAGAGAAACGTGGCGGTCTCCCAATACATGGTCCCAACAACATCAAACGTCACGGGAATGAGCATTTCCGTGCTCGTAAGAATTTCCCATTGCCCCACATCTTCAATGACATGAAATTCCGAAATGACCACAACCCGGCCCCATGCCGGCTCCTCTTTCCAAGACACAAACGGGGCCAGCACTTCCTGAGAGTCGACCTCAAGTCTGGCTCCGCGTTTATCCAACGACAAATACTTTTCAACAAATTGACTCGGATCGTTCTTTATGTCTCCGGAAAACGCGTGAATCTCGATTGGACACCAAATGGCTCCCAACCCAACGATCACCAATTGGCACCATCGAAGAAACCGTTTCATGGAAAATCAGGCAGGTGAATACCACAATAGGTGAACAAACAAAGGAAGGGGGACATTACCCTTTCAACAGAATGACCAGGATAATGCCAAGGAGAAGCCATAATGGGATGGAAAGCATGAGACCCCACACAAGCCCCTGTGAGGTTTTTAAACGACCCTTCAACTTGCGCTTTTCAACGGCCTTTGCAACTCGCGTCTTGACCTCCTCAAGATGAAACGGTTTAGTAATATAGTCATCAGCGCCAAGACTGATGGACCCGACAGCCGTACTGATTGATGGATGTCCGGTAATCATCAAAAAAATAATGTCGTCGTTCACTTCACGAATCCGTTTTAATAGTTCCATGCCATCCATATCCGGCATAATCAAATCTGCCAAAATAATGTCGACGTTTTCTTGTTGATATTTTTTCAGCGCTTCCACGCCATTTTCGGCCATTGCCACCGAATATTCAAGGGTTTCAAGATATTCGGCCAGAGCCTCTCGGACACCTCGGTCATCGTCAACCACTAGGACTCGCTCAGCCATTGTCAATCATCTTCCCCCGCACAGGGCATTGATTCATTGATTACATTGTTGGCGCGTCAACAACCACCACATCATCAGGCATCGTTAGTCGCAACACCTTCGTGTCAAGTCCTTGGTTGGTGCGAATATTTGAAAACTGTAAGGTAGAAATATTTCCCGTTTTCTCGTACAGCACAATCTGACGAATCAGATGAGACTTCGGCTCGATGGTAAGCTCAATACGAGTCACGGTTGAGGTTGATTGATCTGCAGGCTTCGGCATCAGGATAACAAGAGGGAGCTCGCCATGCTCTTTCTTCTGATCAGGAGAATCCGAAATATCAAACTGCTCACCAAGTTTTCCCACGCCCTGCAATAGCGTGAGCGGAGCCTTTGAGGCCGCCATCTGCGTCAGATTGCCTTTGACTACCTGTTGGTGTTCAGGCACATACCACATAACTTGATCGCCTTCAACGAGAATTTGCTCGACATTGGGCTTCTGATAATCCCAGCGAAGCAGTCCCGGTTTTTTCAGTAGCACTCGTCCAGACGAAGAAAGTCGACTCTCAAAACCTTCGATTTGCGTTTCTTGAGAAAACTCTGCTTGTAAATCTTGAGTCTTCAGATATCGGGCATCGACTTTTTTGACTAGGGCCTCAACCTCTGCCAGAGAGGCAAGAACGATCGCTTGGCCGCTCCAGAAGAAAAGAATCAAGCTGACCACCATGGCACGCTTCATCCGGCCTCTCCAATCACGGCCTGGCGAGTCAATACTTCCCGACGCCCATCCCTGCCTGGCGCACTCACCAACCCCTCTCCTTCCATTTGCTCAATCATTCGAGCGGCTCTCGGATAGCCAACCCGAAGACGTCGCTGAATAAACGACGCGGACGCGTGACCTGACTCCAACACAACTTCTCGTGCCCGCTCGTAGGTTTCATCACGCTCTTCATCGTCTTGCGTGGTCTCCTGGCTCAAGAAAAATTCTTCATCTTCATAGACCGGTGCAGCCTGTTGCTTCACCCAGTCGACCACTTCTCGAACTTCATCATCGGACACAAACGGACCATGCAATCGAGTAATACGACCAGAACCAGAGGCCATATAGAGCATATCCCCTTTGCCTAAAAGCGTTTCAGCCCCATTGGCATCTAGAATCGTGCGTGAATCAATCTTCGAAGAGACTTGATAGGCAATTCTCACTGGAAAGTTTGCCTTGATCAGACCGGTGACCACATCAACCGAAGGCCGTTGGGTCGCAAGAATGAGGTGAATACCGGAAGCTCTCGCCATTTGGGCCAAACGCGCAATACGATCCTCAACTTCCTTAGGAGCCACCATCATCAGGTCCGCAAATTCATCAATGACCACCACGATATAAGGAAGATGGACCAACGGTTCATCTGCGGCTGAATCATCAATTAATGACTCACTATCATCTGACGCATTGGCTAACTGGACTTTCTTCTTCACCGGTTTTAATGAACGTGGAGTGCGCTGCTGATCGGCAACCTTCCGATTGTAGGCATCAATACTCCTTACACCATGTTCAGCCAACATTCGATACCGACGTTCCATTTCTTGCACCACCCACGTCAACCCTCGCGCCGCGGACTTTGGGTCCGTGATCACGGGACGAATGAGATGCGGAACCCCATCATAGACCTGAAGTTCTAATACCTTGGGATCAATGAGCAACAATTTGACTTCATCTGGATGTGCCGTAAAGAGAATATTGAGCAACATGCAATTGAGGCCAACACTTTTCCCCGCTCCAGTGGCACCAGCGACTAAGAGATGTGGCATGGTTCGCAGGTCGGCAACCACAGGGTGGCCATAAATATCTTTGCCCAATGCAAGCGCCAGCTTTGCTTGAGAACGCACAAAGGCAGGACTGGTTAACATATCCTTCAAGGATACGGTCTCCCTAATCGGATTCGGCACTTCGATTCCAACGGTCGACTTTCCAGGCAGAGGCGCAACCACACGAACCTTCAGCGCTTTGAGTGCCATGGCTAAATCATCAGCTAAATTCACAATCCGGGAAACCTTAATCCCTGGTCCCGGAGCAAATTCATACATCGTAATGACAGGACCCGGATGAACTTCAGTCACTTTTCCTTCGATGCCAAAATCCTCCAAGGTCTGGGTCAGCACTTGAGATTGTGTTTCTAACACTTGATCGGTTTGACGAGAAGAACGGCCCGGCACAGAGGTGAGGAGTTCTTCTGGCGAAGGCGGTCGATAGGTCTTGGACACTGAGCCATAGACAGGAACGGACGGGCGTCGGGGGGAAGCAGTCTGAGAATCATCGGCTTCAAGAATAGTCGAATTTTCTTCCGTTTTCTGTGGCTGCTCTTCAGGTGTTTTTTCTGACCGTTTAAAGTTAAGCAGGCCTCCGATTCCTCCGCGGATCGGCGTAGAGCGGTTAATTTTCACAGCTTTATTGGGCTTGACCGTCTTATTCTGTTCTCGCTCAATGGCACGGCGAGCTATTCGTTCCTGCATCGCGTCTTTCGCAGCACCACTCCATTGGGTAAGACGACGAGCCGTTCCTGGGATAGAGGTCGGAGAAAGCAACACCAGCGAGACTACAAGACCAGCAACAAGCAAAATATGACTGCCAAGATAGGCAAAGTTTTGCTCTAAGAGTAACGTGAGCCAATACCCGCTCATTCCTCCAGCCATCCCGATGCCTACAGGAACATCACTGATCATAGGAACAGAGGCAAAGCGAAGCTGAAAGAGCGCACTAAGAGAGACAATGGCAAAAACAGCGCCTAATCCATGATGGACTTTTAAGTGAATGTCCTCGCTTGCCCACGCTCGAATCCCCAACATGACTAATAAAATCGGTGCCAGATACGCTGCTCCCCCGATCACTCCTATGAGAACAAATGCTAATGTGGATCCAACTTTTCCGATCCAATTATGCAATCCTTGAGATTCAGAGTAACGACTGAACGGATCTTGTGGGTCAAACAAAGTTGGGTCTTGAGGATGAAACGATACGACTCCCAGAAATAACAAGACCCCGAGCGTGGTCAAAAGAATACCGATGATTTGCGCAGTTAATGGCGAAATTCCTGGCTTTCGACCCTTCTTTCCAGAACGGGTCGTACTAGGGAAGATACTCATACCATAAATCCTAGCATAGGTGTTTCTCTTTAGCAAACAAACCATAGACCGCAAGGCGTTCCACCTTTTCCAATTTCAGGCATGTTTATTGTCGATTATTGTGGACTAAGGGGTAGGGGGAAGAAGAGAAATTACCGGTAAAGGAGCACACGGGCCAATCGTTGAAAATCTTGAACCGTTAACGTTTCCGCACGACGCCCCCCATGGATGCCCGTACCGTCAAAAACCGACTTCAGCACATTGGCTGCCATTCCAGCATCACGCATCGCATTCAATAACGTTTTCCGACGATGACTGAATGCGGCTTTCACAACTCGAATAAACTGCGCAATATCCTCTGGAGAATCCATCTCATCCACGGGCTTGAGACGTAACTCAACAATGGCCGATTCTACATCAGGCCTGGGACGAAAGCAGGTCCTTGAAACCTTAAAGGCTAAGTCGACATCAGCAAAATACTGCGCCAGGACAGAAAGGACGCCGTAGTCGCGAGTTCCTGTTTTTCCGACTAACCGTTTCGCCACTTCGAGTTGAACCATCAAAATCATTCGGTCAATCGAGCCTCGTGCCTCGAAAAAGGTAAATAACAGCGGTGTGGAAATGTTATAAGGAAGATTGGCGACAACCACAGTCTTCGGCGGAAGCGTCTGGTAGGGATAAGCCAAGGCATCACCCAAGGACAGCTCAAGATTGGAATAATGCGTGAGGTCTTGTTGTAGATAGTGAAAGAGTTCCGTATCGATCTCAATGGCTAGAACGCGGGAAGCCACCTGGCACAGCGCTCCGGTGAGTGCACCACGGCCAGGACCGATTTCCACGACCGTTTCATCAGGACGAAGAGCCGCACGTGCCACAATTTTCTTGACAATGTTCTGATCAATGAGAAAGTTTTGACTAAATCGCTTACGGGGATACGGAAGACGAGATAAAGACATGAGAGAAGTATTTCTTGTCGCGGGAGTGAATCCACCTTTTAAACAATTAATCGAACTGAGCCAACATCAAGGTTTCGCTAGGAACTAATTTCCACAAAATCATGATTCCCGCTTTGGTCCAGTAAGAAGGTGGCGACATCAGAGGATGCGGTCACAACTCGATGTTTGACCATTGGCTTGATTTCGTAATGCTCTCCAGGCGCCAAGCAGATATTGAGGTTGACGCCTCTACAGTGAACCTCATTTGTGCCCGCGTAAATAGAATACATTTTCAGTGATCTGAGTGTGGTAATGCCACGGAGATTCTTCATGAATTTGAAGAGTGATTTCAGCAATGTTCGCATTCTGAGTGCCAATGAAATCTTCACGTTGACTCAAAACTGCTTACCCCTCATCCGGCAATCCATGCGTTTGAATATCTTTGAGTAATTTTTTGAGATGACGACGACACATATCGACATCATCTGACAACTCATCAAATAGATCTCCCACAATATACGAAGTTTCAAGCCAATCTTTTGCTAATTGCTTTTCAATCGATTCACTAATTTTTCCCTTCAATGAATCTAACGCTTCTTTTTTCCACTTAACCACCTGATCTCGGCCTTGAACCGCGTTCAATGCCTCCAACGCTTTTTCGTGAATTTGCTCAAGTTCTTTGAGTTTAAGGAGAATAAAATCAATTGCTTCCTGTTCACGCTCAGTCATGATGAACTCCTTACCCAATAATAACTCAGAACATCTATTGTTCGTTGTTCAATTCTTATGAAAAGCCTCCAAAGAGGGTCAACGGGACCCCCGAGACTCATGACTCGTGATGATCCGTCAAACGCATACCGGGCGTTAACTGATAGCCTGCCAAAAATTGCCCAACATTCATACGCTTTCGATTGGCCATTTGCAGTTCTGTAATCCCAAGAACACCCGCTCCAGTCTTGACCATGATTTCATATTTATCTACTTTCACGATCGTGCCAGGCCTATCTGAGGAGGTCTCAGTCTCTGGACCATCGTCATGCGGGATAGTCTTCCAGATCGACAGCCGGTCTTTTTGACAAAACGTATAGCCCCCCGGCCATGGAGACAGGCCTCGAATCCGGTTGTGGATCGTCATAGCAGGTTGACTCCATAGAATCGCACCATCTTCTTTGCGCAACATCGGCGCCATAGTGGCTTGTGTGCCATCTTGAATAGTCGGAGTCACGTGATTGGACTCCCATAGACGAAGGGTTTTCAGTAATACCTGTCCTCCGACTTGGGCCAACCGATCAGAAAGGTCCTTTGCGGTATCTTCAGGCTCGATCGGTACCGTTTCCTGCAGTAAAATTGGTCCGGTGTCCATACCTTCATCCATCAGCATCGTGGTGATCCCCGTCTCCGTTTCACCATTGATCAAGGCCCATTGGATCGGTCCTGCACCGCGATATTTCGGCAATAACGAAGAGTGAACATTCAGACAGCCGCGTGGCGGAAGATCGAGTATGATCTTCGGTAAAATTCTTCCAAATGCCGCGACCACAATGACATCAGCCTGCCAAGCTTGCAAGACAGACAAGAATTCGGGCTGTTTCATTTTCTCTGGCTGGAGAATAGGAACATCATGTGTCATCGCCAATTGCTTCACGGGTGAAGGACTCACAGTTTTCCCACGACCTCGCGGTCGGTCAGGCTGTGTCACAACCCCGACAACCGAGTACTCTGAATCAATAAGCGCGGCCAAGGTTGGCACGGAAAAATCTGGTGTCCCCATAAAAATTACGCGCATGGGCATTCCTTTTAGTCGTTCCATTACACGTCCATAGTTCGCCGTGCATAATCGCGCTTTATTAGCGAATATACTTCGACTGAAAATTACGTGAGTTCGCTATAACAGTTCCATTTCCACGAATCAATGAAATGCTTCAAACGCAGAGCAATCCCAATATCCGCTGGTACAACATCCACAAACCAAACCTTGCGATAGCATCACATAGATAATACGTAGTAACTACTATGCCTTACATTGACTCCCTCTTCGACCCTATGATACAAATTTTTTCCTAGATGTGAGTACTTTAAATAAGTTCTCCAACAGAGCCAAAGTTTCAACTGATAGAGTTTCTTCTGCGAGATAAGGTCAGACATCATGGGTGGTCATAGTCATTGGTCGACAATCAAGCGTCACAAAGGTGCGCAAGACGCCAAACGGGGCAAAATTTTCACTCGTGTCATTCGAGAAATCTCCATCGCGGCTCGAAGTGGAGGAGACCCCGATGGAAACCCTGCCCTCCGGCAAGCTATCGCCAAATCCAAAGAAGTGAACATGCCAGCCGACACCGTGAAACGTGCAATTCAGCGCGGGACCGGAGAACTCCCAGGTATGGAGGTCGAAGAATTCTTTCTTGAAGGATACGGACCTGGTGGGACGGCGATTTTATTAGAAGTGATGACAGATAATCGAAACCGTACCGTAGCAGAAGTCCGCAGTATGTTTACCAAGAACAACGGCAACATGGCCGAAGCTGGTGCCGTTGCTTGGCAATTTGAAAAAAAGGGCCTGCTAATTGTTGAACAAGATAAAGTGGATGAAGATCAGTTATTCACTCTCGCCGTGGAAGCTGGGGCCGAGGATGTTAAACAAAGCCCCGAGTCCTTTGAAGTCATCACCTCACCAACTGAATTTGAAGCGGTCAAAGCCGCCTTAGTCGAAGCTGAAATACCAGCAACCTTTGCTGAAGTCACGTTCTTGCCACAAAACCATATTCAACTCGACGAAAAAGCCGCGGAACAGGCATTGAAACTTGTCGAAATTATGGACGACCATGACGACATTCAAAAAGTCCATGCCAATTTCGATATCTCAGATGAGATCATGGAAAAGCTTGCCTCAGTCGGTTAGTTAAGATCTTTCCTCTTTTCGCTTCAAACTCACCCACACAAACCCTGACGACGTTTCGAGTTGAACTGAATAGACTTTCTCTATCCTCAGCGATAAGCTGAACCCACTTGCAATGCAAATACTTTGGAGACAGGTAATTTATGATCGCACGACTCACCGGCCAACTTCTTTCAAAATCACCGTCAACGATCATCCTTGATGTCCAAGGGGTCGGCTATGAAATTTCTATAGCCTTGAGTACCTACTTTTCCCTTCCCCACTTGAAGGATTCTGTCACACTCGCCATTTCCACTCACATACGAAATGACACGATTCAGTTATTTGGTTTCCTCACACCGGCAGAAAAAGAAACCTTCACCTTACTGACCGGTATCAGTGGAATTGGACCCAAATTGGCTCTGAGTGCACTGTCAACGTTAAATGTGAAAGATATTCTTTCAGCGATTCAACGCAATGATGTGGAGAGATTGTCATCTACCCCAGGAATCGGCAAAAAATCCGCAAGTCGCATTGTGCTGGAACTCAAAGATAAAGTAGCTAAATATATCTCGACGGACGCTCTGCCAGGCGAACAACTTCCCGCTGAAGATACGGTACAAGCCGATGCCGAATCAGCCTTAACCAATCTTGGGTATCGCCCTCTTGATGTCCAGAAGGCGATTAAACGAAGTCGAGAAAAATTGGACGATCCCTCAAACCTTGAACTCATCATTCGCGAATCCCTTAAAGTGTTAGCCAAAAATTAATCTTGGCCTCAAATGCCTCGCCTTGCACAGATAGCCCTTGTGCACTTCTGCCTTCACAGTTGCTCAAAGGAGTCATTGATACAGGCATTAGGGTTAAAACTTCCCCCTACAGAGCATCACACTCTTCTGACGCATCCTCCAAAGCCCAAGCACCTTAGTTTCAGTTTCAGCATTAGAAACAATCAAGACAAGCGTAATGTTGAATCGAGGTAGGTCTATCTTGGTTATCGTTCCGTGCGATAGAAAATAGACGAGAGCCTACAACAACCCTTCCCAATGTACCTCATCTACAAATGCCTCGAACGGCATTGTCAAAGTTCAAAATAACGTGAAGCTATTCATGACAGCTTCATGCAGTCCACCTGAGTTTGATTCTCAGGAAATACTTAAGGCATAGCATGGAGGTCTTCCAAATAAATTCAATATCACAACTTGCAATAGTACGGTTCTACAGTACATCTATAAATAGAGGATTTTCATCGATGAAGAAGACTGGTCCCAAAAGTGGCGCGAAACCGGTTCATCCGGGAGCGTTCATCAAGACGGAAGTGATTGATGAATTCGGCTTGAGTGTCACGAAAGCTGCTGATATTTTGGGCGTGCGTCGTGCCACCCTGTCAGACTTGTTCAATGAAAAATCCGCACTGTCTCCGGAGATGGCACTACGATTAGAAATGGCTTTTGATCTGAATATGGATACGTTGCTTAACATGCAAGCATGGTACGACGCCTCAGAAATGCGAAAGCAGGCAAAAAAAATGAATATTTCACCCTATGCTCAGACATAAACTTCCTTCATCGATGTCTGAGGACCATGAAATACAGCGTCCTTGAAAAAGTTGAGCTGCGAACTGCCTCGTCATTCAGTAACAAACACAGCTTCTGACTCAACGACAAGATGCTAAAGCATGCAATGCCCGAACATGAAAAGCGAAACCCAAAACACCTCTGCAAGCAAAGACGAACAGCCTATCAATGAATGATGCCGTTATAATCCTGACACCCAGGATATTTTCAAACTGTTGCATTACGTTTTTTTCATGCTGATGACAATATTGTCCAGAGCGATATGCTGGCTCTTGCCATGTTTCGCCATACTCCTCGGGTACCTGAACATCAGCTGGGCAGATGAAGTCCAATTTGTGAATGGCGACCGGATGACCGGGACCATTGTGAGGATGGAAGAAGGGGCACTGATTTTCAAAACCACCTATGGAGGTGAGTTTAGCCTTGATTGGAGTGTCATTGAAGGGCTGTCCTCAGCAAATCCATTAACCATCGAATTACTTGATGGCTCAAGGATTCGAGGAAGCGTCGTGACGTCAGACCCTGAAGAAGTCATCATGGTCGACCCAAAAGAGATCGTGACGCCGAAAGAAGAACCCCCCGTCAAGCTTCAAAAGATACCTTTGTCAATGATTGCGTCAATTAACCCTCTTCCCGTGTTTCGATATAGCGGGAATACCTCCCTAGGGGGAAACCGAACGGCAGGTAATTCCTCGACTCAAGCCGTCAATGCGTCTTTAGACTGGACCTTTCGCTTCCGTAAAGCCCATCGTGCAGGTTTTGGAGGACAATATAACTACGGCGAGGCTAATGAGATTGTCACAGCGAGAAATTCCAGAGGAAGATTCAATTACGATTACTTTGTCTCAGAAAAAGTCTTTTTGAATTTTGACGAATTGTTCGAACAAGACTCCTTTCAAGATTTAACCGTCAGAAGCTCTACCACTGTCGGCTTGGGGTACCAAGTGTTCGATGAGGAAGAGCATTCATTGTCTGCCGTCGTCGGACCAGGGTATGTGTTGCAAGATTTCAGATCAAGGAAAACCATCCAAAATCCGACTGCACTGTGGGCGGTCGACTGGAAATACTGGCTCATCTCAAATGGAGTAGAAGTATTTTTGAATCATCAAGGCTTTCAAGACTTTGGAAAGCAAAGCACAGCCGTTCGTATCAACTCTCAACAGGGATTACGGATTAAACTGAATCAATATATGTATGTCACGTTTGAATATGATATTCGATTCAACAGTCAACCCTTGTTTGGCAACAAAAAACTTGATGAGGCGTTAATTTTTGGGATTGGGCTGGATGTTGGAAATTAGGAAAACCCATGTGCGCGTCGTGTAAA
>BQIU01000062.1 GCA_021603905.1 Nitrospirales bacterium | reverse complement strand
GTTCCTTCCACGGCACGACCTGATCCATCTCGTTGAGAAAGCGCTCAATGCGTAAGAGTTTCGTTTTCATCTGGTACCTCATCGTGGTTTGCATGAGGGCTATTCTACAGAATTCTGTTCCTTTTGCAGAGGGTTCTATAGTGAATCTATCCACACATATCTCAAAAATGACACTGAAACACAGTTCCAACTCCATAACTTCCTCAATCATCAATCGAAATCAATCCTATTGTTTCACATTTGGTTCGACATACATTGCAACCAAAACGAGAGCATTTTGAGCAGATCACTGAGCATGGCTATGATTGAAAAAACAGAACATGTGATTATGGTCAAAGGCTTATTTTGTGAACAAGAGACGTGAGTTTTTGATCTAGCGTCACAATTGTATCTTTCCACAACGATTGTCCTGAAACACAATCCCTTTGTTCTGTCGCGATTGTTAGGTCTTGTTCGCGTATCAAAATTCCAGATTGTGTACGAAATAGTGTAAATAACACTCCCGATTTCATTTTTTTGTATGCAGAGCTTCCATACACAGTATCGACCGGCAGGAATATATTATTATAGCGATCCGCGTATTGACTCAGGTTTAATGTAGAACTGGATTTTAGTTCATGTGCAATATGAATTTTAGTGTTTTCATCTTCAATGTTTGCATAACGACCTGATAGTCTTTCGATACGATACATGGCATTCAAACCAAAAAGAGTTGCCCAAGACTTCCACTTTAAGAACTGAGCATCAAGACGAAACTCATCACCGTAAATTTTATATTTTTTTTGTTCACAAAAATCACCCAACCGAAGTGATGCACCAAACTCTTGAACGTTGACCGGTGTAAAGGTTAATTGTGCGATGGGTTTTTCGTTAGTCAGCCTGCTAAATGTGTATAAATTGCCAAGCACTAGAAATGTCAGAACAAGAAGTGCGAGAAAACTAATGGTTAAACCACTGCGTACGATGAGCTTAAACATACCTTCATTCTAACAATATTTCATTTAACATATTAGTATTACACGCATCGTTGATAGTTAATTGACAAATAAATCATGTTGCTCCGCTCACTTCTTATCCACCTCTCTAAGAATTGGTCACTCCAGACAACCTTGGCTACGATTGGTGGATACCCGTGAAGCAGTTTTGAGGCAGTCTAGATTGAAGACTCTTACCAACTGACGTATTGATTACAGGTAGCCAAGAAAAAGCTAATAATAATTTTGAGAGGGTTAGTGGCAGTGGGTGTAAAGTAATAAAAGACCAGTTTATAATGGCATGTTCGCTTAATGCTGTCCTGTACCATTTCGGAGATTGGCCAGAGTTTCTTCTGCCTCAGGAATAAGATCTTGACGATTTTGATCTTTGGCTATCTTAAGTGCAGTCGTAGCTAAAGTCAGAGCTTCCTCTTGTTCTCCACGATCGGCAATACTTTCAGCAATGACTAACCGAGCATTGATTGCCATCGGCTCCCGCTTGATGACTTCTCGAAGAATTTCTACGCCTTTCTCTGCATCACCACCCATAATACCGGGAAGCTTGACAAGCAAGGTGCCTTTGGAAGACAGCGCATCAATATGTTTAGGGTCAAGTTCAAGTGTTCTGTTCAATTCATCCATCATTCGGTTATATCCAAAGATTGCGCCCATCGTAGGCTCACCATCTATACGCATCTGCTCGCCCAACGTGCAAAATAGAGAAAAGTGGGCTTCGGCATAATTTTTATCGGCTTCAATCGCTTGTTCTGCAATAGCCTCGGCACGTTCAAAATGCCCCATCCGAACATCGCGATCTTTCGCAATACGTCCTTTTTGACATTCTTCTAATGCACGTGCACTGAGATCTTGAGCTGTTTGTTCAGCCATGGCACTCGCAACAAAACTTCCAAACCATAAGACACCGATGAATGTGATCAGGTAAAATCTTCGCATCAGAACAGGTCTCCCTCTCACTCCACATTCCATGAAGCCAGCATGCAATTCGTATAAAACCAACCTTTTACTTATACCAAACGCTCGTTTAAAAAGTTAAGGCAAATGAGCAACATATGTTTATAATTTTCAACTGAAATGTCCTGTTTGTCAAAATTTCTGGCCTTCTCGTCATTTCATTCCTTTACCGATCTTCGTCAAAATTCGAATCAGTTTGAGCTTTCGGTGATTATTAATGAAAAGAACGATCTTTGTTCCGTTCAACTTCTCACACATATTGATAGAGCTTGATGCAGAATGCTGAACACTTCGCACGGTTGTAATAAATTGCTTTATGATCTTGCTCCAAACACAATTTCCAATTATGGTGCATATGGAGGGATGCTAGCTTGTTGAAAAGACTATGCGTTTACCTGGACGTGTCATAGGATTGCTCAAAGAATATATGCATGACTTGGTCGAGCAGGCCAAGCAAGACGAAGCTGCGTCTCAGTCATTTGGATACGCTTCACCTCCGTATCACACCGATCAAGCCATTTCAGATTTACTGGCGATCTTAGATGACCGGATTGAATCGGAGGGCGTCCAAGTCGGGCTGCACGTGGAATTCCTTCATCAAATGTGGACGCTATGCGATCAGGCCCGTGCACATATTACCGAGACCGTCTGGCTTGAACAAAAACTGGTCGACGAGAAACCTTCAAAAGCACAAACTCGAGCCTTCACTTATCATGCCCTTATTGATTATCTTGAGCACCAGCCTGAATAAGTCCGTCAACTTCGCGTTGTAACCATACCGACACCCAATCTTCTCGTCTCTTCACCTCGACACAACACCATCCATGCTTCATATAGTGAGCAACGATTTCCTGTTGATCATCAACAAGAATCCCAGACAAGCATAAGTCAGTGTTCGCACTCGACACTCGCGTCAAAGACTGACACCCTGCGAATAATATTCGCCTATCGATATTGGCGATAATCAAGTCAAATGACTCATCAGGCAAAGCCTGAATATCTAATGTGCGAAGTTCAAGCTCCGCACCAAATTGATTCACCTGCGCATAGTCTTTGGCACAATCAATAGCCACGGCATCATGATCAATGCCTAAAGCGAACGTCGCGCCAAACCGCAACGCCAGCATCGCCAAAAGACCGCTTCCCGTTCCAACGTCCAACACACGCTCCCCGCCTTGAATTCGTTCTTCTATCCATTCAGCCAACAACTGAGTGGTGGTATGATGGCCAGTTCCAAAGGCTTGTCTGGGATCAAGAATCAGTTCAATCCCTTTTTCTGGAATATCTGCCGTCTTCCAACTTGGCCGGATAATAATTCTCCGACCAATCTGAATCGGCTGCACCGATGCCGTCCATTGCGCATTCCAATCTTGTCCAGGCACCACGTGCGCTGCAATCCGATCAGGATCAGGCTGTCCCCCCAATTGTTGAATGGCATTCCGAATCTTGACAAGCATATGATCAGTCCACACACCGTGATCGTAATAGAGGTGAATCACCCCATCTTGCTCCCACGTCCCCAACATTCCATCTTCAACAAGAAGGCCGGCCAATTCCGTCGCACTGACTGAGGCAGCGATATGGACATCAATAAAGGAATTCATTTAGGAGCCGATCCAAAATAAACACAATCTACTACGAATACTCTGGATTTGGACATATCTTCCAATCCTTATCGTTAAATAGTTCAAACTATTCGCCTCAAACGATCGAAACATCTGCCTCAAACCAGCTCCTTCTCGTAACGATCGTTTACCGTGGATTGACTCCTTCGATTGACGAAGAGGTTAGTTGGCGGTATGGTCGGCAGACGAGATGAAGAACACCATGAACCACAAACGAACACACACGATTGAGCAGGGCATTGCCAAAGCCGAACGTCTGCTCATCGCCGGAACACAAGCGAGTACATTCTTTACCAGATGGCGACTCGTGATATTTTTCACCGCGTTTGTGACCTGCTTAGCGTTGTATAAGAGCGAATGGTTTCATACAGGAAACCTGGCGTTGCTTGGATTTTTCATACTGTTCATCACCGTGACATATTTTCACGGCAGACTCAAGAGTCGAATACATCGGCTTCAACGTTGGAAAGAAATCAAGCACTCAAACCTGGCTCGCCTTCGCTTGGATTGGTCATCCATACCCACACGAGACTTTATCGCCGCAGCAAATCATCCGTATGCCAACGATTTGGATATTATCGGAACACAATCGCTCCTGCAATTACTCGACACCACCTTTTCTCTCCCAGGTCAAAACCGATTGGGCGAATGGCTCTTAGATGAAAACGAACAATCCTTAACGTTCTCTGACTGGACAGCTCGACAAAGCCTTGTCAAAGAAATTTCACAACTCCCACTTTTGCGAGACCGTATGCGACTCGAAGCTCGACTCGTCAGCGAACACCCACTCGATGCGAACCGAATCCATGAAGCACTCAAACTAGGCGTGACCATTCCTCATCTCTCTCTACGATTATTTGCGTCAATCGCGCTCTGCCTCTCAACTGTGGTGTTAGGAATCTTAGCCGCCAATGGCAATATTTCGGGGTATTGGGTTCTATCCTTCGGACTCTATGTGATTCTGTACTTCTATACCGCCGGACATATAGCTCCAGTGTTTGGACGAGTGCTCGATCTTCACCATGAACTTGAAAAGCTCGTCGCCGTCTTTCGGCTTCTAGAGAACCATCGCTTTGTGCATCAACCGCAGTTAGCAGAACTGTGCTCACCCATGACGACCAAAGAAGATAAACCCACCGTGCTCACACAACAATTAGCTCGTATCTGCTCGGGACTCAGTGTCAAAGCCCATCCCCTGATACACATGATCATCAATGCCATCATCCCGTGGGATCTCAGCTTTACCTACCGACTTCAGAAAACGTGCAAGCACTTGCAGACTACACTTCCACGCTGGATGGATCAATTGGCCACACTCGATGCCGCAAGTTCATTGGGAACGTTTGCCTACTTGAATCCTGATTATGTCTGGCCAATTCGAGAAAAACCTTCTTCCCGGCAAGCCGATACCGGATTTACAGCCAAAAATATGGGACATCCACTGATCTCGGCACAACAACGTGTAGCAAACAGCCTCGGTTTTCGCGAATTAGGTCAAGTACTTCTCGTAACCGGATCAAACATGTCTGGCAAGAGCACCTTTCTTCGAACCATTGGCATCAACATCTGTTTGGCCCAATCAGGAGCCCCTGTCTGCGCACAGAGCTTCTCCTGGACATGGTTACGACTATTTTGTTGCATTCGCGTGACTGACTCTTTAGCTGAAGGCCTTTCCTACTTTTATGCCGAAGTCAAACGCCTCAAACTTGTCTTAGATGCCGTCAATGAGAGAGACGGTCACGCCGTGCTTTTTCTGATCGATGAAATTTACAAAGGGACCAATAACCGTGAACGGTTGGGGGGAAGCCAAGCTTTCATTCACGCGCTACAGAAAGGCTATGGGCTTGGCCTTCTGTCCACACATGACCTGGAATTAGCACAACTTGAAACCAATGGCTCACGCGTGAGTAATGTGCATTTTCAGGAAACAGTCGAGCAAGGCAAGTTGCAATTTGACTATCAGCTTAGGCCTGGTCCCTGTCCAACGACCAATGCGCTTCGCATCATGGAGCAAGAAGGGCTCCCGATACCGAAAAGTGAGAAATAAGAAGAGAGATGGAGGGAAATCTAAAGTGCAAAGTGAAAAAGGCAAAACGAAATGAAAAAGCTTGGTCTTAGCCACTTTTCATTTTAGATTTTACAATTTTCAATTCTGCTAGCTACGGCGTGAATAACTGAACGTCTTGCTGGGCTTGATCAGTCTTCTCTCCAGTTGTCGTTCCACACTCCGAACACAAATACTCATACAGATTTCCGCTCGGAAGCACCAAAAGCAATCGCTCACGTGCTGGTGTCGCAGACTTACACTTCGGACAATACAACAAGGACGCACGAAGAGCGCCAAATTGTTTTTGTGGTGAAGGTGGCGGCGATGCGGGTCGTCGCATGCCCATACCTGGCGGGATAGGGGGAGGGCCTGAAAAAGGTGGTCTCGGCATGAACTGATCATATCCAAGAGCGTGGGCAGCGTCAAGAAATTTCCTGGCGACTCACTTCTTATTACTTCTATTACTTTACAAGAAATTCATCGCGACCACATACAAGCCAATCAACGAAAACAGGCCAATGACTGCGCCCAAGAGAAACCATAGCGCATCAGCAACCATTTTTTGCTTCTTGCTTCTTTTCGCTCTCCTATCTGGCATTTCTCTATGATATCGCGTTCCTTCACTTTTGGGCTATGACTTTTCTGGATCTACTCATCCATTGGCGTAAAACCTTTATATGTCTACCAAGAATACATTAAAAATCTTGAAAGCAAACCTAATGTATTACATGAATATCCACAAGCCCTTGCATTCTCATCTTTTACAATGAAACACCCGCACAAATGCACGACGCCTGGCTTTCCCATGCCAGGCGTCGCGCAATGATCGAACAGTTCTACATCCACTGCTAAGATT
The DNA here is from genome assembly GCA_021603905.1 of Nitrospirales bacterium. GTDB lineage: Bacteria > Nitrospirota > Nitrospiria > Nitrospirales > UBA8639 > JAGQKC01. Next base: position 20,292 of record BQIU01000062.1, on the reverse strand, counting down.
TACGAGCTTATGAATGTGAGCAGGCCGGATGGCTTGGTGTATGAAGGCTTCTCAAAAATTTCAAGACGTCCTCTTGCTCACTTTGTTCCAAGGAAAAGTAACTCGCACGAGCAGCCACCGCTTCACCACCGTGCCAATCGATGGCTTCAGTTAATGTCGTCGCTCGACCGTCATGCATATACGGGGCAGTATCGGCAATTCCCCACAAACGAGCCGTAATGAACAGTTGATTCTCCACATCGGACGCCTCATGAAGCGTCTCTTGAAGGCGCGGCCCCATATCATGCCGCTTCAAGTCTGAATATAACTTGATTTTAATCCCGCCCTTCAAACTTTTCTTAAAATTTGCAGGCTCTTGAGTTAGGTCAACTTGATAATACGGCTCCTTGAACGGATGAGCGGGATCTTCTGGGTGTTGAAATGGCAAAGTCTTTCGAGAGGTCTTCATGACAGGACTGTGACAACTCGCGCACCCAATCTTGCGAAAGAGCTGCCGTCCTTTACCCTCTGCCTTCGCTTCGCACGGCGGCGCAGTCGTAGTATTAAATATGGCCAAGGAGGACAACTGACCAACACTGATTTCATTCTTTACGCCATCGCCATCATGATCAACATCTTCCCCGACGATTTCTACAGGCTCCATTCCCATATGAAACCGTAGGGCACCACAATCAAAATCACGTGTCGTGACATTATTGCCTTTTCGCCCAAACGGCCGTACAACGAGATCTGTATCAACCCCAACAACATTGGATGTGTCCAAGATGACTTCTGGCATTGCATCTGTTCCCTCAAAAAATGAACGTGTCTGCATTTTACCGCCGAGACCATAAAACGATGTCCGGGATGGTTGAATCGCAATAAAATGCATTAATTCGGAATCGGCCTCTTGCTTCAGATCTGCCGCGGCCCTCATCTTTGCCATTCCCGTTTCATTACTGCAATTGGTCGGAATTAAACCATTACCAGAAGCGATTTCATCAGACGGATTTTTCTTGAGTTCATGAAGCTCATGCGGAGTGAGATTTCGAGAAAAAACTGATCCAAAATGTACATCATTCGTCACCAGCTCATATATTTTCCCTACATTCTCCGGCAGCAAGGCTTGCTGTGCAATATCTTGTAAATCTTTCGTCATTTCTTTGGCCAACAATTCCACACCACCCGAACCAAACACAAAAGGAGGATTAATAACACGCCCATTAAATGAGGCATACTCTTTCTTGTCACTATTAGCTACATCAAATTTGGTCACGGCCGGAAACGCATTGGCAGCCGCTCCGCCTACCCCACCGACCTCAAACGTGGCTGGCACCGCATCATTACTCAACACCGAATGACATTCTAAGCATGTCTGCGAATCAAGCCCATTCATTCGCAAAAAATGCCCATTCCCCTCATCGGAGTTGGCCTGTAGCGTGGGACGGCTACCAAATGGATTCTTATCTTCCATCTCATCGAATGGACCATCTCCTAATCCATCGTGTTTATTAAACGGCGTGGAAAACACACGCTTGCCCTGATCGATAATCTCAGCCAATGAGGCCGTTTTATTTTCAATTTGAGTATGAGTAATCGGCGCATCTAATTTTTTCATTTCGCCATTGGGAACAGGCCCTGCCGCACAGGAGACTAACGGTACACCTGCTATCAAGGTGGCAAAACACCAACCTGTGAGTAGCGTTTTATTCATGGCAAACCCTCCCTGTTAGAAAAATATGATAAATTCTAATCTTTATATATTTGACTCCGATCATGAATATCGCAAAACTTATACCGCTTAATCATAACGATGGGCGTTGCGAGATATTGAGATCTAAGTCTTTGGTATAGCTTAAGAAGTTACAATGAGCGGGGATATGAATCCCGAGAGACGCAAAGCCGAGAACCGTATCCGATCAGATACAGACTGTATCGACCTGCGAAAAAGCAGAATCCGTAACGCGATGTTCGCTAATTAACTGCTAGAGGATGAAGGGATCATATAGGATTTATCGTTCGAGAACGATGAAACACCATGGCGAGGGGTATCACAATTGTTGATCACACCCAGAGTAATTGGAAAAACAGCAGACAGAGCAAGCAGCTATCCGCTTTCGACACTAGCCACAACTTTAGGGTAACTGATTATCAAAGCGATAACTGCAACAGCTGGGGCTTTAGCACTCATCTTGTCAATTAGCCAACCCCCTACCCCTAATAATGCCCAAGGGAGCAGACGGGATTATGAAGGGAGGGCGGAACCTGCGTGAGCGGTATAGGTGGTATCGATAAATTTCCAACGACCGCCCTCCTTGTACCAGAGCCGCACATACAGCGTGGAGCCGTCCGTGGGTAACTCTTTGACGGTGTTGCTACTCGTCATTCCTAAATACCCACTATCATAGATATCCAGCGCTCCCTTACTCGTCCCAACATATAACCACCACTCGGTGACGCTGACAGTATTCGCCGTCCAGGAAAAGGTCTCTCTCGCACCCCTTAACGTCGCACCGGGAGCGGGACTCGTGAGCTCTGGGAAGGAAAGGATAGGAATTGTTGGCGCTAGAACTTGCACACTTACTTCAGTGGAGGGGGAGCTTTCATTGCCATCAGCATCATAGGCGGTTACTGCAAAATAATACGTGAGACCAGCCTCAAGACTTTGTGGTTCATAAACCGTAGTATTCCCAACGTCAAAGTAAATGCTATACGAACCGGACGTGGTCCCCTGATAAACTATGTATCCAGCTAAATCAGATTCGGAATTAGCGGTCCATTGGACCTTTACGGAATCTGTGGCGGTAGACTGAATGATGTTGGCAGATTGAACAGCTGTTGGGTTAAGAAAGAGACAGCACGCCAGACCGAGTACGACCAGAGTCTTGTGAATAAAAGGACTTGAATAAACGTTTGGCATGGGCCTCCTCCTGTCGCGAAAATGGCCCCATTCCTCCCGCTTTTCCCTTCCTTAGGTAACCCAGCCATCAAGAGTTTCTCCTGATCCGTGGTTTTGCGTCCCCACCTCACGATGGGTTTGCCTTTATCAAGAAGGGGCCTTATTACAGAATAAAAGAGCTTATTTGAGTTCTTTCCTCATAGGTAGATGAAGTTAAAACAATTCTACAGATCTTTTCGGCAGAAAGCCCAAATACTGGACAAGGAAAAGAAAAGGGGTTCTAAAACAAAAATATATAATGGTGGTAATGCGATAGGATCATTCCAGACGACGAGCAACATCGCAAAACTCACTCTATATCGAAAAAGAAATTTTCGTTAATGCCTTTGAGCAAAACAATGTCCACACGATTGGGAAGAAAGAGTTGTTCGAAATAATTTACTCCTAAGGCCTGTTTCACTGGATTGCATTCACAGACTGCAGAAGTGACGCCATGAGAAGCTGGAAGAGCAGACTGAGTCATTATAAATTCACAAAGCAGCTGATGAACCCAGCACCAGCCTTCCAAAGCCAGAGAAAAACTTCGAGCGTGGGACCACAAGAACGAGAAAACGACGATGGGCTCCTTCCTACCGGCGACCGTGTCCATCCGAAGACATGACCCGACGATCTAGAATTACTTCCTCACGCGTCGTACCAACCCATCAGCCGAGTCGTTTGACGCCAAGCTCAAAAATTTCCGCACGGTCATGCAAAGGTTCAGACACAAGAAAGTTCATGTATTCAGAATGGTAAAGCTGTCTGGCTAGAACCCTATATTCCGTATGATCCGGATGAATGAGGTTCGTTGAGAAGATATTAGGCCAAAGCCACGACGGGGGAAGACTCAGAAACAGGTACACCCTGACGGAAAAGAATGATCTTTGAGGAATTGGCGGCAACACGCTCTCCTGGCAGAATGATACCCACAAGATTCAGCGGATCGGCAGCGGAGATTCGCATGTCTTGCGTATCCGATTGAGTGTCGCGTCGAACAGCACGAAGTGATTCAACCGCTTCCGGCAAGGCATACTGCTCTCCGGTAAAACCATTCACGAAGCGTCCTCCGCGAATCTCTCCGCGCCACTCCATTCGACGGTACTGCGTCAACAGCTCACGCCACGTCACCGAAAGCAACTCGCGCTTCAAGAGATCACGAAACACAATTCCATATCGAGCCAGTAACTGCCTGGCCCATTTCTCATGAAGCTGTGAGGTCGTGAATGGCTCGTCACTGTCTCCATGGTAGGGCTTTTGCAATAAATCCCATCGGCCGGCACTATGACGAGGACGACGCGCACGTTCCCTGCCCGCTGCATTCCGACGCTTGGGGTTGATCAAAGCACGGAGATTATCAAACCCATCAGCAGTAACAAGTCCCGCCGCAACTAATTCCCAGAGCGCCTGCTCTACCTCAGAAGCAAGATGCCCCGTGCTTCCCGTCAAGTCAGCGAAAAAGCTCGCACCTCTGCCTTCGAGAGATTGAAGGACATCCTGTGCAACGCCACTCAATACCTGGCGAATCCCCATCGTCATATCCTTTTCTTTTTGTCGGCTCAGCATCATATGCCACGGGGAATTTTCCCGCAAAAAGAAACTGATCGGAGCCAGGCTCGTCGGATTAATCCGACGACGGGAGGATAGCGGTAACTCTTCAATCTGAAAAAACGCTTCTTTGCATTTCTCCACCTTTCCCGAGGAAACGCGTGGTTCTTTATACGGAGGAGTGAGCCTTCCCCAAGCGACCGTCCCTCGCAGACAGAGCATATCCAAGAGTTCGGGCTTATAATTAGAGACACGTTCTTTCAGGAGTGAAGATTCCCACGCCGATGCGGCGGTCTCAAAACCGGCTAATTGCGTGATGACCTCCCGCAACCCGGCCTCACCATGTAATTGCGAACCCGGCGCACGATGTTGCCAACGAAAAAGAAAACGCATGAAGTCTGCTGCGGCAACAGGTTCGATCTCCCGACGTAATGAACTGACTGTTCGTCGATGAATTCTGGCAAGTAATCGTCGATCACACCATTCTTCAAGTTTTACTTTAACTTCAGATTTCCCCCATTTGTCCAGTGGGCTTTCTTCAAAATTGTTTCCGCCATTCTCACCCCAGCCATCTTCCTTATAGGGAGAGGGTGCATGAAAAAATGGAGAGGGAGTTGAAGCGGGACGGTATTGCCCGCGCAAGACTTGCCCCTGCCCTTCTAAATGCAGTAAAGCCTGGCTTATCGCTTGCCCTGGTAAATACAAGGCACTCGAAAGTTCATCAACAGTAACAGGACCACAACTTTCCATCCAACCCTGCACGACAAGTGGCAAGACAGCTTCCGCTTCTATTGCCGGAACCTCAACAACAGGGAGGAATTCCAATTGCTCCGGAGCCACAACTTCAACAGATGAATACAGCTTTTGAATGATTGGAAATTGCTCCGTCGTCACCCATCCCCGAACCGTATCGACTTTTCCATAATCTGCCTGACGCACTTCTACGGCAACAGCGCGCTTTGACTTAAGGAGCTCAGGAAGAAAGTCTTGCCATGGCTCACCTAACTTCTCCGGGACCCAAACCAATAGATGAAGTACTTCATGAAGTTCGTCAGCATCACGAACTGTCGGCCACGCCTCTTCAATCACCGCAGCAATAGCCGAAGAATCCAAAGCTCCAAGCTCTTCCCCCACATCGCCGGGAAGCACTTGGCGAAGATTGACGGCTCGCGCTCGACGTTCTTCTAGCGGCGCATCATCCAGAAACGCGTAGGGATTCGCATTCAGAATTTCATGAGCAAAAGGCGATGGCGCTGGCGACTCAACAGCCAAACATTTCACCTCACCGGATTCCAGTCGCTGAAGAAGTTGAATCAACCCGTCGATATCCATGGCTTCCGTCAGACAATCACGAACCGTCTCTTGGACTAATGGGTGATCAGGAATGGGCACATCGCCTACATGATTATCCTGACAAGCCGTCGCCATCGGGAATGCGGCACCAAGCAAATCTTCTGCACGCATTCGCTGAAGATGAAGGGGAACTTTTTTGCCTTTTTGAAAACGCAGCAGCGCCAAAGACCGTGAAATATTCCAACGCCAACGCGTGACAAACAGCGGTGAAGCCAAGAGCGCTTGAGTCAGCACATCGCGCACGGTTTTGGAATGGAGAAAGGAAAAAATGGCATCGAGTGGAAAACTGTGCTTCTCTCCAAGCGATAAGACTACCCCTTCATCCGTTGCCGCGGCTTGTAATTCAAAATCAAAATTCACACAAAACCGCTTGCGAAGCGCTAACCCCCAAGCCCGGTTTAATCGCCCTCCAAAGGGCGAATGAATCACCAACTGCATACCACCCGCTTCATCAAAAAACCGTTCAGCGATAATCCGCTGTTGCGTCGGCACTGCTCTGAGAACTTGGATTCCAGACTGGACATAGGCAAGGATCTGCGCAGCTCCAGCTTCATCAACACCGCATTCTGCCTTCAGCCAGGCTTGAACATTGACAAGGGAGTCGTGAGCAGGCCCTTCAAGTAAACGACTCACCTGCTCTCGAAGCTGTGCCACTTCATTGGAGAGCTCGGCTGTACGGGAAGGAGCCTCACCTCGCCAAAAGGGAATATTGGGAGGTGCCCCATGTGCATCTTCAACTCGCACTTTTCCCGTCTCAATTCCACGAATACGCCACGACGACGTACCAAGCAGAATAATGTCTCCGGCTAAGCTTTCAACGGCAAAGTCTTCATCGACCGACCCGACAACTTTGCCTTCCGGTTCAGCGATGACCGCATAGGTTGCGGTGTCAGGAATGGCTCCGCCCGAGGTAATCGCGGCGAGCCTCGCGCCTCGCCGCGGTCGGATCTGTCGTTGCACTCGATCATGAAAGACATAGGCTTGCTGACGTCGACGTCCCGGCACATAGCCTTCTGCCACCATATGCAACACCGCATCAAATGTCGCTCTCGTAAGCTTTCGATAAGGAAAGGCCCTCGTACAGAGTTGATACAGACCCTCCACCGACCATTCCTGGGACGCCACTTCTGCCACAATCTGTTGCGCGAGAATATCAACAGGCTCTAAAGGAATGGTCACCGGATCTAAATTACCGCGACGAATGGCATGGACCGCAGCCGCGCATTCGACAAGATCATCACGCGTTGTGCAGAACAAGCGGCCCTTCGGCGTCGCGCCCACCCAGTGCCCTGCCCGCCCGATCCGTTGCATGCAGGTCGCAATCGCACGAGGCGATCCGATTTGACACACCAGATCCACATGACCGATATCAATTCCTAATTCCAGCGAAGCCGTCGCCACCATGATTTGAAGCTGGCCAGTTTTCAACCGATCTTCTGCAGCAAGCCGAATCTTTCGAGACAAGCTGCCATGATGCGCCATCACCTTCTCTTCCCCTACACGTTCAGCGAGATGATGGGCGACGCGTTCAGCTAACCGCCGCGTGTTGACGAAGACCAATGTCGTACGATGCTCGCGTGCGAGTTCAGCAATTCGATCATAGATCTCTGCCCACATGGCGTTCGTCGCAATGGGGCCTAATTCGTCTCGTGGGACTTCAATCTCAAGATCAAGTTTTCGCTTCTGTCCCACATCAACAATCTGACATGATGGAAGGGTTGAACCTCCCCGACCTGCCCCATTCCCTGTGACTCCGCCGCCCACAAGAAAGTCTGCAATCAATTCCAGCGGCCGTTGCGTCGCAGACAGACCGATTCTCACAGGAGGCTTTGGACAAATCGCTGCCAGACGCTCAAGCGACAAGGTTAAATGCGTCCCGCGTTTATTCGGCGCGACCGCGTGGATCTCATCCACAATCACGGTCTTCACGTTCCGAAGAATCTCTCGGCTTTTGCGAGCCGTCAGCATCAAGTACAAGGTTTCGGGTGTAGTAATCAGTATATGAGGAGGATGTGTCAGCATACGTTGACGAGCCGACGCCGGTGTGTCTCCGGTTCGCACTTCAACTCGTAGCGGCGGAACAAGATACCCAGCCGACAATGCGAATTGCGTAATCTGCGCTAACGGTTCTTGAAGATTTTTCTGAACATCATGACTCAAGGCCTTGAGCGGTGACACGTAGACAATCTGCGTCTGATCGGTTAATTCACAGGCCAGCGCCTGCTTCAATAAGACATCAATACATGTCAAAAATGCCGCCAGCGTTTTCCCCGATCCCGTCGGTGCCGCAATCAACGTATGCTGCCCGGAGGCAATCACCGGCCAACTCGCCACCTGTACATCAGTCGGCTCACCAACCTCCGACCGAAACCACTCAGCAATAATGGGATGAAAGGAATTAAGTGGCATAGACTCTGTCATTCCGGCAATCAGGAGGGGGAGGCACTCTTATAAGCACACACCAGACGTATCGTAGACGTTCCATGAACCAAGGTAAAGTCGAAACAAGATGGGACTTGAACCTACTGACAGACAAAATATCTGCCTAAGTATACACACTTGAAATTAGATAAAAACCAACATATAGTATGTATAAAAATAAGAAGAATATACACACCAAGGAGCAACATGGCAAGAGTCAACGTCATCATTCCAGATCAAATACTGAATGACTTAGATCGAGCAGCAGCAGAGGAAAGTATGAGCCGGAGTGGACTGCTTCAAGCGGCGACGCAGCGGTATCTAGAGGAACGCCGTCTAGAGAAAGAAACGGCTGCTCGCAAGAAAAAGATGGAACAAGCCGCCTCGAAGATGGACCATCTAGCAAAAAAATTTGGCAAATGGGATGGAGTGGGAACTATTCGCGAGTTCCGTGATCAACGGACCGGAGCGAATCGGTGATCGCGGCGTATCATGCAGGGTATGTGGTTGATGCATCAGTTGCCGTCAAATGGTTCATTCACGAAGGTGAAACTCATCGTGATGCCGCATTACATCTTCGGGGTCGTCATATCGAGGGTCACACACGAATGATGGTTCCTGAACTTTTTTTACTGGAGGTCCCCAATGCCATTAAGGCCGGGCGAAAAGGCACAGAAGAAGAACTATCCGAGGTCCTTCAAACCATTGTGGATCTGGATCTGCAGGTGGAACGACATTCAGAGGCCATCCTCAGAAAAACGAATGCTGTCGCCTCAGCATACAAACTGACATGGTACGACGCAGTGTACGTCGCACTGGCCGAGATGTCAGGATTTCCATGTGTGACAGCAGATGAAGCGTTGCTTCGAAAAATGAAAGGACATAGTATCGTAGTCCATCTTCGTGATTTGGCCTTTCAGTAAACACATCGAGACATATTATCTCTACCGCTTAGAAGATGACCTCAGATGCCAGACTGCTGTTGTATTACCCGAACATTGCTGCTGTATATTCAGCATTCGCGACGACTTCCCCTCGAATATAAGGCAGGCACACACTAGACTTTCTCCTATAGTGCACACGCCTATACTATAAATACACCAGGGTAAGACCACACTCCCTATCAGCTGTTTTCCATTCCACAAATCTTGCTTGCTTGACTTGACATCATAAATAAATCTGCCAAAATTCCTCACCAAACTTGGTGTACTTAGATTTATTTCAATTTTTGGAATAAGAGAGCAAATGCCACTTTCAGATTCGATGTCAAGTCAAGAAATAACTAAAATCTCTACAGATCGATGATTAAAGCTTATATAACTAGATCTGACCCCTCAACTTGGCCACCTCAAGTTGACCGTACTATTCCTCAAAAAAAGGAAACTAAAACAATGGAGACAAATGTTTTCAAAATTTCTGAAATTTTTAAATCCAATGGTCAACCCGAGGCTACATATGTTCAACGACAGAATGGCAAATTTGAAAACAGTTTAATAGCATCTTTAAATGCGAAAGGGAAAATCTGTCTGTTAACTGGACCTTCAAAGACTGGAAAATCAACCTTATATAACAGAGTACTTCAGGACAGAAATCAGGAACCATTGGTAATCAGATGTGATGGAACTATTAACGCTGATGAGTTTTGGAGGAAAGCACTTGAAGAAATCAAGTTTGATCGAATCGCTCAGCTTCAAAAAATAAAGGGATCGAAAACCTCTGGAAGTGGCGAGATTGGTGGAACTATTGGTTGGTCGTGGTTAGCCGGATTAATAGGCAAAGTATCTATAGGCGTTGAAAATTCAATGTCAGAAACACAAATTCGAGAAAAAATACTAGCGAAGCCTTCACCTGCCCATCTTGTGCCATTATTACAAAAACACCCTATAGTGCTTGTAGTAGAAGATTTTCACTATTTAACATCTCAAGTCAAAAAAAATATTTTCCAGCAATGGAAAACATTTGTGGACTCTGAGATTTCTGTCATTGTTGTTGGAACGACCCATCATGCCGTTGATATAGCATTTGCAAACAAGGATTTAGTAGGCCGCGTTGCTTTAATAGAATTATCAAGATGGGAAACTAGTGATCTCATGAAGATTGTTGAAAAAGGGTTTCATTACATGGACATACCAATAAGCAAAACAGTTAAAAAAACTATTGCAGAAGAATCTGTTGGATTACCTATTATAACTCAGGCAGCCTGCCAGCAGATTTTTTTGGACCAGAAAATTCATCAAGTGTCAAAGGGACAACAGGTTCCTGATTTTAGCAAAAAAGATTCCTACCACTCTCTACATAATGTTGCAATTTCCAGTTATGGACAATTTCAGGATATATACGAAAGATTGACAATGGGGCCAAGAAAAAAAGCAAGGAAATATGATACGTATGAAATTGTTCTCTCAGCCTTCTCAAAAGATCCCCAGACCTTCTTGCTTCGTCGTCATGAAATTGATGCTAGACTCAATGAACTTCCAATACCAAAACAGCAGGTTCCCCCTCAAAATTCGATTAATAGCATGTTAAGAGCATTAGGAAATTTTCAAAAGAAAATGGGTATTGAACTACTTGAATGGAGTGAAAAGGTGCAGACACTTTACATACTTGAACCGGCTTTTTTGTTTTATCTGAGGTGGAGGGAGCCAAGAGAAAGACCAGTGACATTTGAAGAAATGCTTACTAGTATCTCAAAACTACTCTCAGCTTTTAAAACAAATAAGTAACTGATTTACATATCCAATGTGCACAAAGAAGGAATTAAAAGGGATGCTGTCATTAATATAGGAATTAGATGTCAAGAAACTTGCTTTAAATAAGAGGACTCTCTCTATTCGAACCAACCCACAGAAAAAGCTGAAGTAGGGGTCAAAGTAGGGGTCAAGTCGCTTGCTTCATGTCATAGAATATCCTCTTTTGCAGAGATCATATGCAATTGATGGAGGTTCAAGACATTTCCAACTCAAAATTTTCAGTCATCGCCTTACCTCACTTCTACAAGACGACCTCTTTGTGAGCACGAAGCTATCTTTCTAATTCAACAACACATGTGTACAATACATCTATGTCCATAGAGCCTTCATTCTCTCGCACTGCCTCAGGCCTCCATGCCTGCCAATCCGACGACCGCTCCACGCAGGAAAAACTGTCGAATGCGCAACGCCTCGCTGCTGAAGCCCGATTGCTCCGCGCCCTTGAACTCTCTGATGCCTCCCTTGAGTTACAACGTACGTGTTTGTTTCTGGGGTCAAATCTAGTTTTATAAGGTATAAATAAAAATGAGAAATAGGGGTCAAGGCACTTGCTTCATATAAGAGAATCTCCTCTACTTGAACAACCTCACTGCATCCGCGGAACTTTCTTAGTGCCTGCCAGAGTTAGGAAGAAAACGATCACACTACAGTTGACATATATGCATAAATCATGCATGCTCATACATATGAGAACAACCTTAAACATTGACGACGCCCTTCTAGAAAAAGCCGCTAAACTCACTGGGATTGCAGAAAAGACCTCTTTAGTTCGATTGGGATTGGAAGCCCTCATTTCTAAAGAAGCTGCGCTGCGGCTTGCTCACCTTGGCGGATCTGAAAAACAACTCGTCTTGCCACCCCGACGTCGCTCAGCCGCAAAAAGATGACCCTAGTCGATACATCTGTATGGGTTCATCACCTCAGAGTTGATAGTCCTCGCCTTACATCGCTTTTACAAGATAACCTGATCCTTCTCCACCCCTACGTCGTAGGCGAACTGGCTTGCGGCATGTTAAAAAATCGTGCCGAAATACTTGGGCTACTGCAGACCCTGCCAGAGGCTCGTATCGCCGATCAGCATGAAGTGCTTCACCTTCTAGAGTCTCAAAAATTATTTGGCACTGGGTTAGGATGGGTGGATATCAGCCTCTTGGCTTCTGCCCAATTGACTAGTTGTGGTTTATGGACAAACGATGGGTCGCTACAGAAGGCGGCAAGGAAACTCGGCATTCAGGAAGTATAGAAAAGCACCGCTAACTATGATCATCACCAAAAGAGATTCATAGGCTTGCTTTCCACACTAGGGCACCTTGTATTTGACGGTTCCACCTCTCGACTTTTCGCCCGGTTGCCATACTTCCTCTAACCTTTAGCATAGAAAAGAACTCTTGCTCATAGCTGTATGTATGTGTATAGTGATACACATTATGTATAGGAGGTCACACCATGCCTACCGAAACACTCAAGCTGGTTCGAAAACAATACCTTGTTTCCCCCAAAAACGTGATAAAGCTGGATCGGATTGCCAAAAAAAAAGGGACATCGGCCACGGCCATCGTCAGAGAAGCGATTGACGCCTACGATCCTGAAAGACTTGACGCAGTTGGTGATACTGAATTGATGGGATTGGTGTCCACGAAGCTCAAAGAAGCCATTCACGATACACAGATGATGCGAAAAAAGCTGAGCAAGACCTTCAAGTCTTTAGGGATTGAATAATGGCAGCCTGGAAAGATTTATTACTCGACACGTTAAAGCTCACGGAGGAAGTGAAACGACTCACTCGTGACATCGAACGACTGAATGGGCATGTGATTGATGTCGACAAACGATTAGTCCGCCTTGAAACCATGGTTGAAATGGCCAAAGGCCAGAAATTACTGAAAAACATATAGTCTTTAGCCGGTGTGTACCATGTGACCTTTTCTCGTATTCAAAGCACGTGTACAATGCAACTATGTCCACAGAGTATTCATCCTCATCCTTTGGCTCTAATCGCCATCCAAGTCAATTCGGCGACCATCAGACTCAGGAAAAGCTGTCGAATACGCAACGCCTCGCTGCTGAAGCCCGATTGCTCCGCGCCCTTGAACTCTCTGATGCCTCCCTTGAATTACAACGTACGTGTTTGAACAAGCCCTAACATTCATTGCTCATCGCCTCGACGAGGCCAAATACCAGGGACTTCTGACAGAGTATGCTCTGATTGGAGAGTTTGCCGTTTCTGCCTGGGGAATTCCGCGTGCCGCCCATGGTGTCGAATTCGCCTTGGCATTAGGGGCAGCGAGTCCCACAGCATTCTCACAATACCTCAATGCAGAATTTCATGTTGGGGACCAGGACGATCCGCTACGAGGAGTCTACCAACTTGAATACTCAACGAATGATCTCAACATCCCCATTCAGTTAAGCCTGCTACCGTCTCAGTGGACCCGTATCATTGTGGATAACGCAGTCGAATTGTCCATTCTTGAATTCACCATTCCAGTTATTTCCTGGCAGGTCTTGATACTCTTAAAGCTTTACGCTAAGGGATCACAAGATCTTCTTGATGCCCAACAAATCTTTCGGGCTCGTCAAGCAATTCAGGAAGACTTGGACACCATTGCCAAGCTAGCCGCTCAAGTGAACCTATCAGCCACTTGGCAAAAGTTTGCTGAACACCTCTCACCATGATGAATTGCCCTCAGTGACATGTACGACATTACATTGGAGTCTATACCAGACGTCATATTTTACGAATCGGATAACTTCCTTATTTACCTATTGGGCTCGTTGCTAAAATTTTTACTTTAGAATCGGGATAGAAAATCATGTACACCATTCCCAAGAGCCGCACCAAATAGATACATGTCAATAAAAAGCTCCTTCCCCCTTTCCGTCCGATTTAGTTAATAAAAGATATTCTGCCATTCACCTCGCTTTTAAAAACTCCTATTCCCAGTAGTCTTTTTTACCAAGACGAGCATACTTATTTCTGTTTCCCTTTTATGTCTAATGAGCGCTACAATTACATATTAGGGAGGAAATATATGAAAAAATCGTACTTATATCTCTCCACATTCGCCGTGGTATTTTTTGTAGTCTGCCATTTTTTTATCCTCGAAGCCCTCGCTGCCTGTTTTCCCGATTTACCCTCGCCTCAACTGACATTTGAACGGACTGAAGACTATGAGGTTCGAGGAAGGGAGTTCACACGCTATCGCATGCGCATCGCGAATGCCTCAGAATACCCTGAAGAACTATTTGCCGCGGCGCCACAGCTGCCAGCCTGTGGAAATAATACTAATTCTTCTCGTACCTGGCTGGACATTCTCGACAATACCGATCGTCGGATTTATGGATTTTGCGCGGCAAACCTCCAGAACGTTCTTGACCAAATTTGGTTTGCCAGGCCGAGAGGAGAAGCCCCACCACCTCGTGTCTACGTCAACCTTCGAGATCGAGAGTGCGACGTGACCTTGACGTCTAATGACGTCTCGACATCTCCTGTGCGGGTTCGACGGAATATTTCAGACTATTCTGATGAGAAACTCAATGCCCTTCGCATAGGGATCGAGGTCATGCAAAGTCGATCAGATACTGATCCTACGAGTTGGATATATCAAGCAAATATTCATGGTGCGTTTGCTCAAGACGGGACTCCCCAACCGGCATGGAACTCATGTCAGCATGGCAGTTGGCATTTTCTCGCTTGGCACAGAATGTATCTCTACTATTTCGAGCGTATATTGCGACAAGCATCTGGCGACCCGAACCTGACACTTCCATATTGGAATTATGGAGACACAAACAACCCGAATGCTCGACAAATCCCACTGCCCTATCGACAGCCATCCAACACGGCTGACAATCCACTTTATGTTACAAATAGAAGCTCAATCATGAACAACGGGGGATTGCTCCCGGAGTCTGCCGTCGATCACTCGGCTGCATTTGCCCTGACAAACTTTAGCTCGCCTGCAGGCAGCGGTCAGAGTTTTGGCGGTCAACGATCAGGACCAGGACACGGTCTTAGCCCGCACAGTGTATTTGAAGGAACGCCTCACGATGTTCTGCATGTCAATATTGGCGGATGGATGGGATCATTTGAACGTGCGGCTCGTGATCCGATTTTTTGGCTACATCACACGAACATTGATCGTTTGTGGGAAGCCTGGCTCGCTCAAGGAAATGGTCGGTCAAACCCCACGTCTGGACAAGGAGATCCTTGGCTGAATGAGACCTTTACATTTTTCGACGAAACTGGAGCAACGGTAACTTTGACCGGTGCTGAGATTATCCATACCATCGATCAACTGAATTATCGGTATGATGATCAGCCCTCCCAAGTTGAACAAGCATCTAGTCGTCAGGTTGATCAAAAGGTCCTTGCCAAAAAAAATATGAAAGACATACAGCTGAAAGATGAACCTCTCTCGATTACTTTACAACTTGCGGGTGAGACACGTGAGGCGGGTGAGACACGTGAGTTGGTTAAAGGCGATCTTATACTGGACTTTGAAGATGTGCAAGTTGACGCACTTCCTCTCGGCCATTATGAAATATATGTGAACTTGCCTGAAGGCGAAGATCCGAATTATAAGAGTGAATATTACGTGGGCAATATGTCTTTCTTTGGACCTGCGAAAACGGATTCTCCAAAATCTTCTTCACGATCATTCAAATTTTCACTCGCCGACGTTGAGAGAAGATTGAAAAAAATTCATCAATGGTCAGATAAGGTACGAGTCACCTTCATCAAGACTGGGCCCAAGAGTCCATCAGGCCAAAGAATGATCGAAAAAATGGCGCAACCTGCTACGGTACAAATAGGAACTATGAAAATTGTAAGGGAATAATTGGAAGACTCAATTTATCAAACCGTCACCAGTCCTTTTCAGGACTGGTGACGGTAGAGTTGAAGAAGCTTCCATTTCAGCTCCTCTATCTTGAGAGTCAAGCGACTGTCCTCCAGGCAGAGTCCTTTCTCCTTAGTTCGAAGATCAACCCCTTATAGC
Organism: Nitrospirales bacterium; assembly: GCA_021603905.1. GTDB lineage: Bacteria > Nitrospirota > Nitrospiria > Nitrospirales > UBA8639 > JAGQKC01. The sequence goes on along the minus strand of BQIU01000062.1, from coordinate 4,306 downwards.
CGTTTCAGTTATACCGAAACGATAACGCGCCAACTTGTACAATGTTGATATCCAATACGTGAGAGAAAACGTCAATCATTGTTAGTACAGCCAAGCGGGTATAACCTTCCGATGTTTGTGGCCCAGTCTAGACGACCTATCATTAATACTCCAGAGTCAATTTGTTTTCACCATTGACAACCACTCCACCCCTGCGAGAGACATACAACAATCGTCGCCGAGGCGACCTGTAATAAACACTTCAGAGGCTAACAGATCTCACCAGTGGATACCCCTTTATTCCTGTGAGAGGCATACAACAATCGTCGCCGAGGCAACCTTTCCTCATTAACTGAAAATTAAATGATTCGCTATAATACCTACTCCACCACACAACCTTTCTCTCATCAATGTCGGGCTAATACATTCTGCTCTGAATGGTAGGTGAGCTGATCGTACAAGCCGGTCCTGATCTAGCAACCGTGTTCCTTCTGGAAGTTGCTCCAAAACATAGACAGGCGAACAGTAGAGCTTTCTGGCACATTCCTTCTAGATTTTAATGCAATGTATAATCCGAATGGGCGCTATAGCCACAACGATTATTGGGGTATAATGAGAAAAATTCACACGCTCTATTGGAGATAAACGCCAATGCTTACATGGCTCACGCGGTTTATTGAGCATCATCATAAACTGCACCAAATGGCACTTCTCATGTGGCGACAGTTTCCTCCTCGTTTGGCGGGAATCCTAAAAGGACTGCTCGCCAGAAAATGGGTTGTCGGAGCTATCGCGGTCATGATCGATGAGAATACGTCACCTCCGGAAGTGCTTTTGGTAGAACATAGTTATCGTCCTCAACATCCTTGGGGTCTACCTGGAGGCTCTCTCGAATCCACTCCTGGAAATCCAAGCAAACCAAGCCAAACTCCCCTACCTGACAATGTCATTGAATCAGCGCTCGACCGGGAAATATGGGAAGAACTCGGCATAGACATTACAGTGACACGTCTTCTCAAAATCGATGCGATCCCATATGTTCCAGAAGAACCTGGCCCATACCGCTTGCACTTCTATTTTCGCTGTGTTCCACAAGACGGATTCTTGGCTTTGCGACAGAATTTGGAGTCTGGCCGAATGAAACCTCGCTCACCCGAAATCAAGCGCATACGCTTGATTCCTCTGACTGATCTTAACCAGTACGAAGTGTTTTCCACTGATGTGAAATTTTTGAGTGAAGACCTTCCTCGCTTGGAACCCTCGCTGCAATGGTGAAAATGCGACTCTTTCCCATGTTAGACGAGCTGCCTCCTATTCAAATGTGACAATATATATGTACCACTCAAACGACCTCCGCTAGGCTCGAGGATCAGAACGCTTCTGCGAACAGGAATGAGAAATTGGGAAAAAGAGAATTTAGTAAACGTTTGTGCAAATCATGTAAATTGACTGGTGGACGATTCTTGTCACAAGGGAAAAATTTTAATAAGCTTAATCATCCGACAAGCAAGCACCTTCAATAATGTGTTAAACCTGTGAATACACAGATATTGACCCTATACGATGTGCAAAATCGGAGAATTTTGTGAAACGATTCGTGAAATTCTCACTAAGTTTTATGTCGCTCTAAGCATCAAACATCCATCCACCCCCTTTTAGTTTTTAGTGAAACGTCTCTTGAGCCATCAATACAGTAAAGTTTTGTCAAATCGGCATAAGAGGTCGTTCAACCTCCTCATCATCATACGACCAGTGCTGATACTTGCGGGAGTGATGTGGCCATCACTCTGGTGCATCGCCGATGACCGTTCCCCCATCGACTCGGTTTTGGATACCTGGTCTAACATCGGTTCCCAATTTCAGGCAAACGGCATTCGCATGGAGACCGTGAATACGACAGGCTTAGTCAGTAATGTCTCCGGTGGGATAAGGCAAAGAACTACGATTGTGGGCGATATTGATTTACTGCTCACCGTCGATGCTAGTCGATTAACTGGCTGGGAAGATGCTGGAACGTTTTTCGTCTATGGGTTGGGTCTGTATGGCGATGATCCCAGTCAAGATGTAGGAGACTTGCAGGGAGTGAGCGCGATTGCCGCGCCAAATACCTGGAAACTGTTCGAGGCCTGGTACCAGCTCCCATTATTCGATGGCCGGGTGTCACTCTTAGCCGGGCTCTATGATGTCACCTCCGAGTTCGACGTCATCCGATCATCATCAGAGCTTTTTCTTCAAAGTTCCTTCGGCACCGGTGCCGAATTAGCGCTTGGGGGTGAAAGCGGACTTTCGACATTTCCAACGTCATCACTCGGGCTGCGAGGACAAGTGAATCTCACCAACGACTTCACACTCCGTGGAGCGGTGATGGATGGTGTGGTTGGCGATCCAAACAATCTTGATGGCACACACATCATTCTGCATAAAGATGACGGCCTGTTTCTTACAATGGAATTGGCGTATTACCGTTTTGGAGAATTAGAGCTCCAAGAACGAGCTCAACAACCCGACCGGCTCCTTCGCCGTCGCCTGACCCGGGCAGCCGCCCTGCAATACGATGGGAAATATGCCGTTGGGACATGGTTGTTTACAAGAGAGTTTGATGATCTTCAGAAAGTCGACTCCTCTGGGACCCCTATCACCCGCAATGAAACCTACGGCATATACGCCCTTGCTGAACAAGGTGTTTACCATGAACCCCAGGATCATCATGAAGGCTTGAGAGTCTTTGCGCGAGTCGGCTGGGCCGATCCACGGGTGAATCAAGTCGAGTGGTATCTTGGAGGAGGATTCGTCTACACCGGACTCATTCCAACAAGAAATAGTGATCAAACGGGTTTTGGGGTTGCCGCAGCATTGAATGGCGCCAACTTCGAAAAATCTCAACGTCAAGCCAATCAACCTGTGAGTCAGTCCGAAATTGTCCTCGAGTTCACCCATTCCTTTTCGCTGCATCCTGCGTTTAATCTTCAACCAGACATTCAATATGTCATGAACCCTGGTACCGACCCAACCCGATCAGATGCTCTTGTCATTGGAGGAAGATTAGAAGTTTACGTCGACTGGTTTCAATAGAGAGATAGCCCACACAAAGTAAGACGAGAGTCATAGAGCTCGTACCGCATTCGTTCGCCATATTCATCCATTGAAACCCACCACACCTTTCTCAATTTTTTCACGAGAATTAAGGGTCTCAACACTATTGTATTAACCAATAACTTGTTAAATTTTCAATACAATTCACCAGTGTATAACCGAATCCCTAAAAATGTATTCTGTAGGTTGTATACATCATTCTTTGAATGTGAGCAGTCGTCTTTGGAGTAATCTCTTAGGAGACCAAACGTCATCTTTTTTTACATTCCTTCTTCCAACTGCAGGCTTTTTCCTTCAGGTATTTGAACGGTAAAAACGGTCAGAGTCATTCGCGTAACCGAACTAGCGCTTAAAATTCTTTTCTGATCAACAGGTTAAGATTTTCTGTCATGCGCTATCATCGACAAGTACAACTATTGCGTCTATTAATGTTCCTATATCTATACATTTTCCATCACTCATACGAGTGGCTTCGCGCCACAGAGGAGGTGGTCTCATGATACGCTCTTTCTCCCTCATCCTATTGTTTCTTGTAACATTCACCGGTGGGCAGTCTGCACTAGCAACCTCGCTCACAACAATTTTTGGGCCAAACACGACACCTGGAGCTCCACCAGATCCGAGTGTATTGAGAGGTCTGGAAAATTTTACAACCTTCACAGGAGGTGAAACGCTCTTCTTTCAAAATGGGAATTTTTATGTGGGTGGTGCCGGTCCTGCGACAGACAACCCTTTATCGGCTCAAGGGCTAGAGAATTTTGGTGGAACGCCTCAAGTCAATAATCGGGCGTTTGGCGTTGCGGGTGCAGGTACGGCGAATATTAATTTTTCCCCTGGCATCGTGGACGAGATCACGCTACAAGTTCGTGGGACTGAAGAAGGACTTCTGGTTGGTCCCACTGCGCCAGGAACCACCTTTCCTAATAGTACCCCATTCGGCAATGCCGCAGGCACGCTTGAAGTTTTTACCAATTTGGGACTTCAGACAACTATTCCGATCGCGAACGCTGATTATTCCCCGTTGACTTTGCAGTTAGGTGGCATGATTAATGGGAACTCATTTCGACAACTGGTCCTCAGTAACAACGGCCCTTCGAACTCTGCCATTGCCCTTGGCGAGTTAACGGTGGCAGCGGTACCTGAACCATCAACCGTACTCCTGCTCGGCTCAGGGCTGATAGGCTTGGGCCTCTGGCGATTACGCGGTCATCGTCACGGCTAATAGCTTGAACTC
>BQIU01000061.1 GCA_021603905.1 Nitrospirales bacterium | reverse complement strand
GACGCTTGCTCGCGCACTTGAATCCCAAGGTTTTTCCGTCTGGTGGGATCATCACATTCCTCCAGGAACAACCTGGGATAAAGTGATTGAAACGGCGTTGCTCGAGGCCAAATGTGTCATCGTCGTCTGGACGAAGGCGTCAGTAGATTCAGACTGGGTGAGGAATGAAGCCGCCGAGGGTCGAAAACGACAATGTCTGATCCCGGTTCTTCTCGAACCCGTTGACATTCCGTTGGCGTTTCGCCGAGTGCAAACGGTGTCTCTGACCGATTGGGAAGGGACAGAACTTCATGAAGGCTTTGCAACCCTGGTGCAAGGTATTGCAAGGATGTTGGGGCAGCCGGAGAAAGCGGTTGCCGCTGCTGCTCTTGTTCCTCACAAGAAGCGGAGTGCTGGAATTTTTTGGTTGCTGTTGCCGACCATTGTGGTTGTTGCGGTTGTTGCGGCCAGTATGAGCTGGCGCATTCCTACGTTTGTCCATGTTGACCTGACGACGAATCGCCTGACATTTACGATGAGTGAGGTGAAAGGAGCACAGTATCTGACTGATGATCTCAAGCCGAAATGGATGACGCTGCAGCAATTTTCCTCTATTCGTTTCGGTGCGAACATGTTCCGCGTTGCTGATCCTTCGGAATATGATTTTGAGACTGACCGTTTTATGGAGGGTGCTTGGCGGGATCTCACGGGACTTGAGAACATGGTCACGCTGGTTAATCGTCAGTCGAATGATAGTGAAGTCACCTTCGAGAGTGTGGAGCCGACATTCTCAACCATTGGGACGATCGATGCCGTGCGTGTGGTTCCCAATACCACGTTGGAAATGGCTGTCGGTGTTGGACAAGATGCCTCTCTGGCTATCCGCATTACAAGCCCCACAACCCAATTGACGCTTACGCCTGACGATGTGATACAGCTTGTCTTGGATCACGTTACCATCGCAGGAGCACAACTTCCGGCATTTGCAGAAACAGAGGATTCGTTGAGTGCACGAGCGGCGTTACGAGCCAATGCCCCATCGTTTGAGATTGAGGGTGGAGACACCGGGGTACTGCTAATTTTGGGGTTTCCTGTAGAACGAGAAATTAAGCTCTTTTCAACAGGTACGATGCTCGTTCATGGATTAGATTTTTTGGAACAAGGGAAGAATGGTAATCCCGTGAGTCCTGAAAGTTTGCGTGGGACGATTAGCTATGATATCCAAAACGATGAATTGAAGCCATTTGAATTGAGTGCGCCGGATTATTTGTCTTTTGATGACGAAGACGTGTTTGAAATAAAGACGATGAAATTTGATGGGACTACCCAGACCATGCATGTACGCTTTGACGGAATAGCGCATACACTCAAAACCGGCACGGCCACGCGGCAAGTTGATCATCGAATCACCGCATTTGATTTTCTCACAGGACAGCCCTACATCTTGGCGTTGCTCGGCGTTGTTGTGTGGATGGTCCCTACCACGTTTGCTGGGTGGCGGCTGTTGAAAGGTGGTAAGCCATGAGGGCGCAATGTTCATGGAGGAGACGGCGAACTTGGAGGTTCATCGATGTGAATAAATTAAAACGTATGTCGATCGACCATACGCACAATTCTAAAGGAGTATTCCCACATCGAACTTGTGTCGTCGTAAGACTCGCTGTGATGGTTTTGTTGTTCATCGTTGCCGCCATGGGACAGGCGCTGGCTGATGACTTGGATGGGTTAAAAGATGGTGTTGTGAAGATTACGTCGACCCTGGATGGTCGAAGTCGTGTGGGGTCAGGAGTGATTGTGAAAACGGACGGAAAGGTTGCCTATATTGTGACAGTGTCGCATGTCATTGAAGGGGACCCGAGTCCGCAGATATCGTTTCACGGGAAACCCAATCGCAAGTATCCGGGTGAAATTATCGGACTCGATGCTCGGAATCCAAAAGGGTTGGCGGTGTTAATGGTGCAAGCTTCCTCTTTGCCTGATGGCATTCATCCTCTCGTCTTTGACCAGGCAATCGGATCACATGCGGGAGAAGACGTGACGTTGATCGGTTTCCCACGTCTTCCTCCAGTTCCCTGGGCTGTGACGCGCGGGATTGTGACGGGACAAGTTGGGCAGGACTTAATTCTTTCTGGAAGGGCGAGCGAAGGGAATTCCGGCGGACCGGTGATTCAAAACGATCGGGTGATTGGAGTGGTGAGTGAGGTGACTGATGGATATGTGTATGCTGTGCCGGTAGTGATTGCGAAAGTGGCATTACGTGGCTGGAATATTTATTTGGACGAAGGGTCTGGGGTGCCTCACGCGGAACTGCCCGTAGCCGAATCAACGCCGGCCATTGCAGCTGAATCGTCTTCTCGCACGACAGACGCAAAAAAGGAAACAGGTCTCGGTCTTTCTCCTTCGATTGAAGAATCGCTTAAAGTTCAGCTTGATACAATTGATGCGAAGGATGGCGCTTCAATGATCTTAATTCCAGGCGGACAGTTTATGATGGGCACGCGCCCTGATGATGTATGCGAGTGGGATTCGATCGTCAAGGTTGAATTTTGTGTCCAGGGAAGAAATGCGGATTATGCTCCTCGACATAAGATTACTCTCGACGAATTTTATTTAGATACTCTAGAAGTCACCGTCGAACGATTTGGACAATTTATCAAGGACACAGGGTATACGAGTACGGTTGAAACTCAAGGACGTCAAACAGCGCTTGTCGAGGACTCAACATTGTTTTTTGGAAAATCATGGGAATCTGATACGGTAAAGGGCGCGAATTGGCAGCGACCATTAGGGGAAACGCACGATACACCGGAAACGTTGCCCAACCTTCCCGTTGTGCAAATTTCATGGTTTGATGCCAAGCAATACTGCGAATGGGCGGGAAAACGTCTTCCAACGGAAGCGGAATGGGAGTATGCGGCACGGGCTGGAACAACCACGGAGCATTGGTGGGGTGATCAGGCGCCTCGTGAACTTGTTGGGAATCTTCCTGATACGACATTTAATACGGTGTTTGAGAAAGAGATAAATTTTGAGTCTTTTGATGATGGAGCAGCGCGGTTGGCGTTGGTTGGAACCGGCCGTGCGAACCCTTGGGGGCTTCACGATATGGCAGGTAATGTGTGGGAGTGGACGAATGATTGGTACGATCCCAGGTATTATCAGGAAAGCCTTCAACGAAATCCACCAGGGCCGGCCATGGGCGATGAGAAAGTCAAACGTGGCGGGTCTTGGTATGTCTATCAGGCGTTAAAAATCCGAGCGCACCAATCTCCAGATGACTCCGATGATCAAACCGGGTTTCGTTGTGCTCGAGACGCAAAAAAGCCATGATGAATGGTAAGACGATTTTGAGATATGGTGAGCTAAATTTCGGACTGAGGATATGGTGAGTCATGTGGTTGCGATTCAATAGTTTACTGTTTTGTCTGGTCGTTGCCTTTCCAACGATTGTACATGCCCTGGCCTTTGAGCCTCTCAAGGCTGGTGTGGTAAATATCATGTCGGAGTTCGAAAGTGGAAAACGAAAGGTTGGCACGGGCTTCATCATCCGTCATGCTGACAACGAAGCCTATATCATTACCGCATCACATGTGATTGAAGATGCGAATGGCCCTCGTCCCAAGATGAACGTGACCTTTTATCCTGATAAATTACGGACCTTTTCGGCCGAGATTAAAGCCATGCAGTCAATTGTCGACAATCCACGCGGGTTAGCTGTGTTGAGAGTGACAGGTCAATTGCCAGAAGGTATTGAGACGTTGAAATGGGGAACCAGTGATGCGTTGAATGGGGGAGAGTCCGTTGATTTTATCGGGTTTCCTCGATTTGTTGATACACCGTGGGCGGTCACCAACGGGCGGGTTTCAGGATGGAAAGGCGAGTATTTGACGTTGTCAGGGACGATTGACGAAGGGAACTCTGGAGGTCCTATTTTTCTAAATGGGCAGGTGGTTGGCGTGGTGATGGAGAATCAGGGAGCCTTTAGTTATGGCGTACCCGCGTCCCGCGTTGGCCGCTTGGCGAAAAACTGGGGCATTCTCTCGCGTTGGCCTCCAGTGAATACTGAGGTGGATTCTCTGGCCAAGACTCCCTCATCCTCTAAACAAGCCGAGCAGGTGTCGCTCACGATCCACAGCTCTCCTGCCAATGCCGATGTATTGATTGATGATGTGGTGGTGGGCAAAACTTCAAAAGGGTCATTGACACTGAAGAATCTTGATGCAGATGAATATGAAATTACGGTGCGCAAAGATGGGTTCACTTCATGGAGGAAAAACATCGAGGTGCATGCTGGAGAATCGCGTTCATTACGGGCGACACTTGAAAAAAGCGGTAACCTGAATATTTCAGGCACGTGGCGTACCCCTGCAGACCTGACACTCTCCTATATTTTTGAGCAAAACGGTGATCATATAGTCATGAAAGAAGTCACGACCAATTTGTATGGATCGTCTATTACGGCGCAAGGCGAGGGGCAGATCAGCGGAAATGTCTTAAATATTTTTTATTCAACGATTCTCGGCACGAACGGCCGATCCCAGGCCGTTGTGGCTGCGGATGGAAAGTCAATGCAAGGTTCGTATCAAGACCTGTCGACTGGACTCACGCTTGCGATTTCGTTAGTGAGGGCATCAGAGTAATCGCCCTCATCGTTTCGATCGGTGATTTTCCTCTTGAATGAAAAATTTTTCTTGAGCAGGGGTGGTTATGCTGTGCCGGCGGTCCGTTCTTCAGTTTGATTCAATACTTCCGAGAATCGTGTTCCAACAATCGTTGTGACTTTTCCCATGATTTCAGTGAGCTCTTTCCACTCTTCTGGTTTCAGCTCATCTTTTAGATTGGGATGAAGACCCCATTTCGTGCTGACTTTTTGTCCATCACGTTGAACAACGACATTTAATATTTCAGTCTCCGCTGAGGGATCATTAGAAGATTGTGATGATGCTTGCCCAGGACTTGCTCCACTCATTGCCATAATCATTTTCCTTCTTTTTTTTAGGTATATAGCGAATCCATTAATTTCCAGTTTATGAGAAAAGGCAGCCTAGACGACGATTGTTGCATACCTCTCGCAGCATAAAAGGTGCTTACCATTGTGAGACCTGTTTGCCTCTTAAGTGTTCATTATAGATCGTCTAGACGACGATTGTTGTATACCTCTCGCAGGGTTAAAGTGGGTGTCAATGGTGAGACCTGCTTGCCTCTAAAGTGTTCATTATAGGTCGCCTAGACAGCGTAATACTGCGCCTCAAAAATCGAAGTTATTTGGAACGGCTATATTCGTATCCGCGTGCGTGCCTCACACCCGTATTGTATCCCATCACTTCCCTCGCTGTAACCCTGGTCAATTACGTATGGAGAGAGGTTGTTGTACGGCTTGTATCGGCTAGAATCGTTCGGTAGAGTCTACGAACGTGAGAGGCGTACGCCTATAGCCGTTTCAATTAACCTCCGCATGTTTGAAGTGAATAATTGCGCGAGGTTAATTAATATGCCTCAGCTAGAACTTATTTGGGTTCGCCACAGTTGCTTCAGAGATCCATCTCTATCGGATTCACGAATGTTCTCAGATTTACCTTTTATGTGTGGAGGGTGAAGACTCATGAAATGGGATAGACCAGCGTTTTGGAAAAATATCACGATGAACGATTTAGCCAGGAATTTCTTTGAAGGCCTACTCATTTTAGTCCCCGTTGTCGTGACCATATCAGTCGCATTTTTTGTGTTCGAGACCATCGATGGATGGCTGAATATTCCAGTGCCGGGAGTCGGATTTTTGGTCACGATTGGCCTCATAGCCTTAACCGGTCGATTTGCCTCGAATGTCTTTGTGCAAAAGATATTTGATTTTGTTGAGCAAATGCTTACGAAAGCCCCATTTGTGAAACTGCTCTATACGTCCATCAAGGATCTCATTGCCGCGTTTATGGGAGAAAAACGGAGGTTCGATCAACCCGTGATTGTGACACTCACTCCCGATGGTCATGCGGAGGCCGTGGGTTTTGTCACGCGTAGCAATATGGAGTTTTTGGGGCTTTTTGATCATGTGGCCGTGTATTTCCCGCAGTCCTATAATTTTGCGGGAAATCTTTTGGTATTTCCCAAGGATCAGGTTCGTCCCCTAGAGGCTGACAGTTCCGATGTCATGGCGTTTATTGTCTCCGGGGGTGTCTCAGGAGGCCCACAAATGGAAGGGATGCCTTCTGCGTAAATTCAGTTGAGGCGTTGGTGGGCCAGATTAGGAATACTCATAATGGTCAGTTTTTCTGTCTTTTGACGTCATCGTGCGCGGTTTCAATTCTTTGTGTCCAAGCCATCTTATTTTTGCTTGTTCATGATTTAATTTTACTTCTCACTTTTCAGGTGCCTGAACATCCTCGTCGTCTACCAGATATAGTGTGTCTCTAGTTTTGGCTCAAGTGACCTGGACTCTTCTGCCGATTCTATGTATGTGAATACTCATTCTATATTGTAGAATATAGAATCATAGCTTAGAATAATTATTCAGATACAATATGATGGATCAACGCTCACAACGGAAACAGCGTGAAGTCGAGGCGCGTCGGGATGAGATTCTCTGCGCGGCTGAACGTTTGTTTTCTAAGCATGGATTTTTTAAGACGAGTATGGTCGAAATTGCCGGCGCGGCACAGTTTGCCATGGGAACCGTCTATCGAATTTTCAAAAGCAAAGAGGAAATCTATATTTCACTGATGGAAGCCAAAAGTGAAGAATTATTTCAGTTGCTTGAAGAGCAGATGGCTCAAGCCGACACGGCTCTCGAGAAAATTCGTGCGGTCATTCAGGTGAAATTGGCTTTTGCTGATCGGAATAGAGATTTTTTTCGTATCTATGTTTCAGAATGGAGTGGGTTTGAGTGGACCGTGAAAAGTGCGTTCGGCAATCGAATTTGGAAATGCTATTTGTCGCAAATTACCCTAGTCGCCGATGTCGTGCGCGAGGGAATTCGTCGGGGCGAGTTGCAACGTGTTGATCCTGAAGCTGTTTCATTAGCCTTTCATGGTATGCTGAATTCGACGATGTATGTATGGGTTTTACAATCGAATCCGAGTGAATCGCTTGAAAGTAAAGGGAAAATACTCGGAAATTTATTTCTCAATGGGATTGAGAAACCCATTAAAAAAAAGTGAGTCTACGCTCTTGAGCACGCAGATACGACAACTGATAATTCCCTTCCTCGCGATGGTGATGTTGGCCGGTTGTAGCGAACAGCAGGCTGCTCAACCGCCTCAAGTTCGTCCACCCTCTCCTGTTCGAGTTGCGACAGCGATGATGCAAGAAGTTCAGCGATCGGTGTCTCTGGTTGGTTCCGTGAAACCGTGGCGTCGTAGCGTGGTTGCTAGTGAAGTCGCTGGCTTGGTGCAAGTGTTCCCGGTAAAAGAAGGGATGGCGGTGAAACGAGGGCAGGTTCTTGCTCGACTTCGGACCGATACCTTGACTATTCGACTGCACTCAGCGGAGGCTTCTCATCATGAAGCCCGTACACGCTACCAACAGGCGAAAAAAGATCTTCGACGCGTGAATGTGTTGTTTAAAAAGGAGTTGGTGACACAAAAAGAATATGATGATGCGATTACCGAAGAAAGTGCATTGGGACAGCGATTAATTCAGTTGAAATCAGAAATTCAGCAAGTCCGTGATCAATTACAGAAGTCGCGTATCCTTGCACCATTCGACGGATGGATCACGCAAGAGTTTACAGAAGTCGGACAGTGGGTCTCCGCAGGAGGGCAAGTTGTCGAAATTGTCGATATGTCTCGTGTGCAACTCGAAGTGCCACTCCCTGAGCGATATATTAAAGACATCCGCGTGAATGACCCTGTTTCCGCCGTCTTTGATGGCTTGCCTGATCTCCAAGCAAAAGGGCGGGTGTTTTCGGTTGTCGCGCAAGCCGATCAGGCGTCTCGGACCTTTCCGATTAACGTGGAATTGCCCAATCCAGATTTATCTATCAAAAGCGGAATGGTTTCTCGGGTGACCTTACAGGTTGGGGCGCCCTATGACGCGCTCGTTATACCCAAAGATGCGCTCGTGTTACGAGGAGGACGAGAGTTTATCTATCTTGTCAAGGAAGGTCAGGTATCGCAGATTCCTGTGAATCCTGTACTTCATTTGAACGAAGTCGTTCAAGTGACTGGCGATCTTGAGCCTGGCGCGACGGTGGTCGTGGAAGGGAATGAGCGACTACTTCCCGGTCAATCCGTACGAATTTTGGAGGCTGAAGGCTAACTGATGCCGTTAGTGCAATTTGCGATTCGTAATCCTGTGACCACGACGGTGGGTGTGTTGCTCGTTGTCCTATTTGGGATTGTGGCACTTTATCAGTTGCCGGTGCAATTGACTCCTGATGTCAGTAAGACGGAAATCACGATTGATACCACTTGGCAAGGAGCGAGCCCCAATGAAGTCGAACGCGAGATTATTGATGAGCAAGAGGAGCAGCTGAAGGGAGTTGAACGCTTAGAAAAAATGTTTTCTGAGAGTTCCAATGGAAGTGGCAAGGTGATCTTGCGGTTTCCGGCAGGAACCAACATTGATAGTTCACTCTTGCGTGCCTCGAATCGTCTCAATCAGGTCAAAGAATATCCGTTTGAAGTTGATGAGCCTGTCATTAGCAGTGCCGATACGGCAGGGGCGGCCATTGGGTGGTTTATCTTCCAGACAGAAGAAGGAAACCCAGTCAATATCGATACAATGCGCGACTTTGCAGAAGATATTATAAAAGCTCGCTTTGAACGAATTCCCGGAGTCGCCTCTTCGAATGTGTTTGGTGGACGGGAACGTGAAGTGCAAGTGCTCGTTGATCCGCATAAACTGGCCGCTCGTTCATTAACGATGATGGACTTGTCTCAAGCCTTAGACGCAGAAAATCGTGACTTTAGCGCAGGTGATTTTGATGAAGGCAAACGCACCTACGTGGTTCGGACCGTCGGTGAATATCAGAGTCCTGAAGACATCGAAGATGTCATTATTGCCAGAAGAAGCGGTCGACCAGTCTATGTGCGAGATGTTGCGACGGCTCGAGTTGATTATAAGGATGCCACTCATGTTGTTCGCCAATCAGGAAGGCCATGCATTGCGGTTAACACCATCGGCGAAACGGGAGCGAATGTCCTTGATACCATGTCTGGTCTTCGCCAGGCCGTCAAGGATCTGAATGAAGAATTATTGAAACCACGGGGCTTAAAGCTGTATCAGGTCTATGATGAAACGGACTATATCTACAGTTCGCTTGATCTCGTTAAGCAAAATTTGGTGGTCGGGAGTCTATTGGCCATCACGGTGTTATTTTTGTTTCTTCGCACCGGCAGTACGACGTTGGTCATTGGGTTGGCTATTCCTATTAGCATTATGGGGACCTTTATCACACTGTGGTTATTGGACAGGAACCTGAATGTGATTAGTCTTGCCGGTATGACGTTTGCGGCAGGCATGTTAGTCGACAATTCTATTGTGGTGCTTGAGAATATCTATCGACATCGAGAAATGGGGAAGGCGCTATTTCGTGCGGCATATGACGGGACGGTCGAAGTCTGGGGCGCGGTTCTCGCCAGTACGTTAACTACGATTGCGGTGTTTATTCCCATTGTGTTTGTCCAAGAGCAAGCCGGAGAATTATTTCAGGACATTGCGATTGCCATTAGCGCAGGGGTTGGTCTGAGTCTCCTGGTTTCGATCAGTGTCATCCCAAGTCTTTCAGCTCGGATCCTGACAACCATTGGACAGAAAGATTCTGAGTCGACAAGGCCACGGTCGTCTGTTCAGCGAGGCGTGAACCGTGTGTTAGAGAAAAGTGATCAGCTCATCCAACGATTGGGGTTCAGTTCTGAGCGGGTGGCGAATTTTGTCTATTGGCTGTGTTGTGATCGAAGAAGACGGATTGTGACGGTCGTCGGGTTGATGATGTTCGCCCTTGGATTAACCTTTGCGTTTCTTCCACGTGCGGAATATCTTCCGAATGGAAATCGAAATTTGATCCTTGGGATTCTTTTACCACCGCCTGGCTATAACACTGAAGAGTTTTTGAAAATGGGTAAGACCATTGAAGCCGTGTTGCAGCCTTATTGGGATGTAGTGCCCGGTACACCGGAAGATGCGGCACTCGATGGTCCGAGCATTAAAAACTTTTTCTATGTGGCGACGGGACGGTCCGTGTTTATGGGTGGACGCACCAACCAAGATGACCGCGTGACAGAACTCATTCCGCTTTTTCGTCGAGCCACCGCCGACTTGCCCGGTGTCATTAGCATCGTGACGCAACGAAACCTCTTTCAACGAGGGTTAGGAGAAGGACGAAATATCGATATTGAAATTACTGGACCGGAAATGAACACATTGTTGGCCTTAGGTGGGCAGGTTTTTGGACAAGCGAAACAATTACTTCCAAGCGCTCAAATTCGCCCTATCCCGAGTTTGGATTTGGGAAGCCCCGAAGTACATGTTCGGGTGAAGCGTGAGCGAGCTGCGGATGTCCAAATGACGAATCGTGAGCTAGGTTTTACCGTCAATGCCTTGGTTGATGGCGCGAAATCGAGTGATTACCAATTTGAGGGCGATGAGATAGATCTGACGGTGCGCGGAGAAGATCAGTATGCGAATCGTACGCAAAATCTCGAATCGATTCCCATCTATACGCGAGGAGGAAAGTTGACGACGTTGGGGGCCATTGCAGATATTGATTTTGTTTCCGGTCCGGAACAGATTAACCATATCGAGCGAGAACGATCGATTGTTGTCCAGGTGATCCCTCCTTCAGAAATGCCATTGGAAACGGCCATGTCTTTGATCCGTGATGAAATTCTTCTACCGCTCAACAATAGTGGGCAATTAGGTCGACTGTATAATATTCATCTATCGGGAACGGCCGATGATTTGACGAAAACCTATAATGCTCTGAAGTGGAATTTTTTATTGGCCTTGGTGATTACCTATTTACTTATGGCGGCACTGTTTGAAAGTTTTCTTTATCCCTTTGTGATTATTTTCAGCGTTCCGTTGGCCGCTGCCGGTGGCTTTGTTGGACTATTCTTAGTAAACCTCTTTGTGACGTATCAACCACTTGATGTCCTGACAATGCTTGGCTTTATTATTTTGATTGGCGTCGTGGTCAATAATGCTATTCTTGTGGTCCATCAAACGTTAAACTTCATGAAACAACATGATCGAAAATCTCATGAACAGTCTGAGCATGAACCGATCCATGCATTATCACTACATGAAGCTATTCGAGAATCCGTGCGATCTCGTGTTCGTCCCATTATGATGAGTATGCTCACGACGACGTTTGGGTTACTTCCTCTAGTGATGTCGTCTGGAGCCGGCTCAGAACTCTATCGAGGTATTGGCAGCGTGGTGCTAGGCGGTTTGGTGATGTCGACGATGTTTACGCTTCTGGTGGTGCCGGCATTATTTAGTATCGTGATGGAATGGAAGCAAAAGCGGGAGCAGCAAGTTAAGGCGCAGCTTTTTCCTGAAGCGAGCAAGGTCTAAGCACGTCACTTGGATACTGTCGATTACAAATCCAAAGAGAATTCTCTATGAATAAGGATGCGTGCGGTCATCGTCAAAGACAAGGTGGCGTATGGACGTGTTGGAGCATGGTGTTGGTCTTGGGACTACTGTGGGGAGGGGTAAGTGAGATATTTGCAGCTTCGGAGAAACCCCCAACAGTCCTTTCCGACGACCAAGGCCCGATGCTTCGACTGAGCCTACGAGATGCGATGCAAGCCTCCGTCGATCAAAATCCGACTGTTCAATTATTTAAAGAACAGGTGACACAAGCCGAACATGTGGCTGATACACGGTTAGGTGCATTGCTTCCAAACATTTCTGGTCGCTTGAGTGGTGCGCGGCGACGATTTTTCTTTGGATCTTTTGGTGGGAGCCCATCAGTCTCGAGACCAATTGATTTCTACGAAGCCCGAGCAGCGTTGACGCAAAGTATTTTTAGTCTGAGTTTAATTCAACGTTGGCGTGCCGCTCGTACAGGTATCGAAGTGGCCAATTTAGATTCTGAAGTGAGTGAACGAGATACAATGGCGACTGCAGGGTTAGTGTATCTTGAGGCGTTACGAGCACAAAAAGCTGTGCAGGCAAGACAGGCTGACGTCAAACTGAACATAGAACTTCTTAGACTGGCTACCGAAAGAAAGTCTGCAGGAATGGCCACAAGTTTGGATGTCACACGGGCGCGTGTCCAATTGGAAAACGAACGGCAACGACTTCTTGTGGCTCGTAATGATTATAATCGTGCAAGGCTCAATCTCATTCGAGCGATTGGACTTTCATTTGATGTGGAGCTTGTTCTCACAGATGAGTTGGAATTGATTCCAGTCCCGAAACAGAACGCCAAAGAAGCGTTGCTTGTTGCACGAGAAAATCGAATTGAACTCCTTGCGCAAAAGCGTCGAGAGCGGCTGGCATCGCTGACTCTCAGTTCGGTCGTGAGTGAACGGATTCCCAATCTCGAGGCTTCTGGCGATGTTGGTCTTATTGGGACACAAGTTCCGGACGCGCTGACAACGAATAATGTGCAGGTTTTACTGACTGTGCCCATTTTTGATGGTGGACAGCGAGAAGGCCGGATCTCTGAAAATCGGAGTCTCGTTCGTCAAGAATCAATTCGAACGCAAGATCTTAACTATCAGGTGACCTTAGAGGTGCGTGATGCCTTGTTGACCATTGAGTCTGCGCAACAACAAGTCGAGGTGGCGCAACTGGGACTGAAGTTATCCCTGAAGGAACTCGATCTGGCCCGTGAACGTTTCGCGGTGGGTGTAGCGACGAATATTGAAGTCACCAACGCTCAAACATCTGTCGCTCAAGCTCGTGACAATCTCATTGAAGGGTTGTTTACGTTCAATGCGGCTCGCGTGAATTTAGCTCGAGCGCAAGGGCGTTTACACGCGTTGTAGTCCATTCTTTATATATTTTTCTTCCAAGGTATCCATCATGTCGACTCCTCAGATTAAACAAGAAATTCGTGTGGCCGCGAGAAAACGACGAACCTTTGCCATTATTAGTCATCCAGATGCCGGAAAGACCACACTGACTGAAAAACTTCTGCTCTATTCCGGTATGCTTCGAACCGCTGGAATGGTCGGGGCGAGAAAAAGTGGTAAGTTGGCGGCCTCGGATTGGATGGAGATGGAACAGGAGCGTGGCATTTCCATTACGGCATCTGCTATGCAGTTCCCTTATAAAGAGACCATTATTAATGTTCTCGACACACCAGGTCATCAAGATTTTTGCGAAGATACCTATCGAACGCTCACGGCTGCTGATAGCGCGATCATGGTCATTGATGCGGCAAAAGGTGTAGAAACTCAAACTCGAAAGTTGTTTGAAGTATGCCGACTACGAAAGATTCCCGTTTTGACGTTTATCAATAAAATGGATTTGCCCGGACGTCCTCCGTTGGATTTGTTGTCTGAAGTTGAAGACGTGTTAGGCATTCATGCCAGTGCAATGAATTGGCCGGTCGGATCGGGTAGCGAATTTTTAGGAGTAGTCGAACGGGAAAAACGACGACTGTTGCAATATACAAAAACGGCATCGGCTGGTGCAGCCAAACCGATTGTCACCGAGATTGGCTTAGACGAGCCTGGGTATGTTGAGCATGTTCCTCAACACCTTCGAGAGCAACTTGAACATGACCTTGAACTCTTGGATGTCGCGGGAAATCCGTTTTCGCGCGAGGCGTTTCAAGCAGGCAACGTGACTCCCGCTTTTTTTGGGTCAGCATTAACCAACTTTGGTGTTGAGGTGTTCTTTGATGCGTTTGTCGACTTTGCACCGTCAGCTGAAGCTCGTTCGGCTGATGCCAATGACGGAACAGAAATTATTGTCGATCCGGTGGAAATGCCGTTTAGTGCCTATGTCTTTAAACTGCAAGCCAATATGAACCCTCGACATCGTGACAGCACGGCGTTCCTTCGAGTCTGTTCGGGACGATTTGAGCGTGATATGGTGGTGAAGCATCACCGTGTTAAAAACGATGTCCGTCTCTCTCGGCCCCATAGCATGGTGGCAAAAGATCGGAATACCTTAGATGTTGCGTATCCTGGCGATGTGATTGGTATCATCAATCCTGGGGTCTTTCAGATAGGCGATACGATTTCACTCACCGATGGATTTAACTATAAACCGCTCCCGCAATTTCAATCAGAAGTTTTTGCCCGCGTTCGACCGACGGATACCACCAAACGAAAAGCCTTTGATAAAGGTATCGAACAATTGGCGTTGGAAGGGGCGATTCAAATCTTTAAAAGCTTAGATGGCCTTGAGTTCTTTGTGGGAGCTGTTGGGAAACTTCAGTTCGATGTCTTGGTGTTTCGCTTACGGAGTGAATATCGAGTGGAGACACAATTGGAGGTCTTGGCTTACGAGTCCAGCGCATGGCTTGAGGGGGATGTCAAAACCTTTAAGGCTCCGTCGGATGCCTTAGTTGTGACTGATCAACGAGAACGTCCTGTCGTTCTCTTTCGGTCGCCTTGGTCAAAGAACTTTGCCAGTGAGCGCAACCCAGATCATCGTCTTCTCGAAATGGGCTGACCTCGTTAATTGCGCGGGCAAAAGTGTGAAGCTATGTAGGTTGCTCGTGATTGGATTCTTGAGGTGTCGTTTAGGCGCAGGATGTTATGGAAATTCCATCGGAGAATCGATGAATGAGAATGGCAATCCGTGTGGTACGTATGAATGTCCAAACGGTCCCCAAGTAACTCGATGTGCCCCTTAGCTACCTGTCATTAAGACTCGAGAGGCCGCCCGAGGTCGAAGTGGATTGCCTAGACAGGCTTAGCGGGTGATATGCACCTACCGTAGCTAAGGCTACCTGTCATTAAGACTCGAGAGGCCGCCCGAGTAACTGCCTATTCAGACCTGCCTGTTTTATTCAACTGTTACCGAATGATAATTTCGACTCGACGATTCAGAGGTTCGCTGACGCCATCTGGGGTTTTAACGATCGGGTTATTTTCACCGTGGCTGGTAACTTCCATGAGTTTCGGGTTGATACCTGCCGCCACGAAGGAATCGAAAATAGCAGTCGCTCGACGTAAGGATAGCTTGTAATTGTATTCGTCAGAGCCCGCACGGTCGGAATGACCGATAATACTGATGTCGGGAGATGTCCGTTCTGCAATGGCCGAAAAAATATCCGGTAGCAGTTGTTGTGATTCTTGAGAGAGATTGGTATCGGATTCAAAGTGCAAGGTATACGAGATCGGTTCTTCTGGCTTAGCTTGAAGTGCATCCTTAAATACTTCGAGAATATCTTCCTCTTTCAGCATGAATGGTTCAGGAGGTGCCTGCTCAGAACTTCCGAGACTGACGGCTTGGCCAGCCTTGTCGAGCTGTTGACTTCCTGCTGCATTGGCGACTTGAATACTTCCGACTGTACCATCAGGACTTTCAAGAAGAACGACCAAGCTTTTGGGTAGCATGACGTTGATTGTAAGCGTTTCCTGCTGTGACGTATTTCCGTCTCTGACCAAAAACGTTATTGTGGACTTCCCGACTTGGTCTGCGGTTGGAGTAAATGTAAAGAGACCTGATCCTTCGTCCAGGAGGCTGTTCTTAG
This sequence comes from Nitrospirales bacterium, assembly GCA_021603905.1. GTDB lineage: Bacteria > Nitrospirota > Nitrospiria > Nitrospirales > UBA8639 > JAGQKC01. The sequence continues at coordinate 11,340 of BQIU01000061.1, read as the reverse complement.
GCAACGGTCGTTCAATCACCTCATACGCAAGTGTATCACCCTCTGGGTCGGTCGCGTGAAGGGCAATCTTCAATGTTTCACCGACGGAAATTGTTTGATCCCCGATTGGATCGAGCGTCGGTGGGTGGTTTGGTAAGACGTTGATGGTTGTTGTCGGCTCACTTTGTGCGCTATTAACGGTTTGTGTACTCGTAATCTGATCACTTTCGTGAAGAGGAGAGAGATTGCTGGCCTGCCACTGGCCTTGTTCGTCTGCAAGGATTTGTGTATTAAGAGGGATGCCATTTTTAAACAGTTGAATGCGAGCTAAAGAAGTGGCTGATCCAGCGACGATCGTATCCCCAGCTTTGAGGCGAGAGGTGACGACTGGGGGGCGAGGTTTCACTGTCAGTTGAACAGGATCCGATAGAATACCTTCCCTTGTAGCTTGAACGGTGGTAGTTCCGGCTTCTAGCCCTGTAACGATCCCATCAGCATCAACAACGGCCACTGTTGGGAGAGTTGTCGCCCAGGTGACTTTCGGCATAGGGGTTTCCGTTCTGCCATTGGAGAAAAGTCCGGATGCCGTGAGGCGTTGTGACTGACCTTGCTCCAGAATAGTCATGGTGGCGGAGCCAGGATTAAGTGTGATGTGCGTGAGGGCGGCAGGTGCAACGACGACTGGAGTTGAGACGACACTCTGGACGTGCTTGACAAGTTGGGAACTGGTGACGTGGTCATGTTCATTGAGAGGATCGAGATTGCCAATTTGCCACTGGCCTTCGGCATCAGCAATGACTTGCAGGTCAAGAGGAATCTCATTGACCATAACTTTGATCTGAGCTGAGGGCGTAGCCATACCCGTTACTGTAGTGTCGCCGGCTTTGAGTGAGGAGTTTACAACAGGGGGCCAGGGCTTGATTGTCACATGAGCTTGAGCGGATTGGATGCCCTCTCGTATAGCCTGAATCGTGGTCGTTCCGGCTTTGTGCCCTGTGACAATTCCATCAGTATCAATAGTGGCCACTGTTGGTCGTTTCGAAATCCAGGTGACTTTTGACATGGGGGTTTCCGTCCTGCCATTGGAGAAGAGGCCTGATGCGGTGTAGTGTTGAGATTGGCCTAGTTCCAAAGTGCTCTCGGTGGTGGGGTCAGGGTTGAGAGTGATTTCCGTTAGGATGGCGGGACTAACGTCGACTGGAAGTGAGGTGGCGCTCTGGATGTGCTTCACAAGCTGGAAGCTGGTCACGTAATCATGTCCGTCGAGAGGAGGGAAGTCGTCCGCCTGCCACTGGCCTTCAGCGTTAGCCATGACTCTTGAATCAAGAGGAATTCCATTGATCATGACATTGATGCTGGCAGAGGGTGTGGCAATGCCGGTCACCATGGTGTCGCCAGCCTTCAGTGGGGAGGTCACGACAGGAGGCCGAGGCTTTACGGTCAATTGGACTTGAGTAGATTTGATGCCCTCGCGTGTCGCTTGAATCGTTGTGGTCCCGGCTTCGAGCCCTGTGACGATCCCATTAGCATTGATCATAGCCACCGTCGGTGGATTTGTGATCCAGGTAACCTCGGGTAGTGGGTTCTCGGTCTCACCATTTGAAAATACCCCCTTTGCGGTATAGGGGAAAGTCTGATCTTGTTCAATGGTTGTTGATACAACAGGGTAAACTTCGATGCCAGTCAGTTTGACTGGATTCACGCTGACAGGAGCAGATCTGATGCTTGTCTGTCCGTTGAGGGTCTGAGTCGCCGTCAGTATCTGTTCCTCGTGTAATGCTGGCACGATCAATTCATATGTGCCTTCAGATGAAATGGTATCCTTGGCGATGGGAAGTCCTTTATGCCAAACGTAGACTTGTGCGTGGGGAATTCCTGTCCCTGTGACCGTCGTTCCATGCTCCCAAATGGTTGGATTCACCCAAGGAGCCGGTAGAGGTGTGGGTGGACTTGTACAGCTTGAAACAAGAAGAAGGAAAATGAGCACCCTTCCTGTCAACCGATGAAATACTTTTAGGGGTTGCGTTGAACAGACATCCATATCGTCACAACGTGTTGCAATAGTCTTGAGCCGAGTCGTCTAACCTTCTTGGTTAGGACGGTCTTCTTCATGATCGATTCGGATCACGAGTCGTGTTCCTCTAATTCCGACTGTTGCGGTTGGTGTTTTGATCGAAACTGATTCGGGCGAAAGCTTGGCGATGATACCTGAGAGATACACGAGTGTGCCTCTGATCATCTCCGTGACAAGTGAGTATTGTTCTTGTTTGGGGTTAAAGATAAATTCATTCACCGTGAGGTAGCTTTTGGGGCCAAGAGAAAGCCTGGTGTTGTCTTTGAGTGTGACGCCCAACGCTCCGCTCTCGTCTGTTTCAAGAGCATCATGTTGAAAGATGGCATTACCAATTTGACATTTGATTCGTTTATCCTCTCTGATAATGAATGCGTGGTCTTTGACCGATTTTACGGTTCCAATCACGCGCTCGTCTGCTGAGGCTATGGAGGTATGCATGAACAATCCAATAAGCAGAATGCCAAGCAGAACCATCATTTGATTTTTTATGGTGATCGCGACCACACATTCCCCTTTCCAAGAAACACAAAAAAGAAATACGCCTATGACTGACTAAGAGGAAGGTCAGTTCATACGACCTTGAAATTCTCTTTTTTATGAATCATGACTGGATGATTATGATACAACATTTCATCTAAAACAACACGTGTACTGATTTTTACGGTGACGACTTGTGTGTACTCTTTCCTATGCAGTGTCAGCATCCTACTTGAGGGTTGACATAAAATGGCCAGTCCAGTCTTTGGCGGGGGGATGTTTTTGGTAGTAGAGAAGGCATTCATTATATAGTTTGTGGAGTGGGAGTGGCATATGAGGGTTATGTTCAAGATGCATCAAAATCTGCTTAACCCGGTCCCACTCGCGGCTTCGAAAGGCCACTAACATTTCTGCATGTAACTGGCGTAAAGCCTGAAAGCGGGGATCCATGTGTAGTAGATCGTCTCCGATCACATTATAAGTTCTGGCAGCTTCTTTTTTCCCTTTTAATGTCAAAACGTCAATTTCAAGAATAGCCAAACTTCCCCCAACGAATTCGGCCGTGTGTGGGCCTATCACAATTCCAAGGTCATAGGGTTTTGAGAGCTCTTCTAACCGTGAGGCAATATTGACGGTATCTCCCAGGACAGAATAGTCAAATCGTTGTTTGGAACCGACGTTGCCGACGACACATGGGCCGGTATTGATCCCAATTCCAACCTTGATTGGTGAAAACGAATTCCCGGCATTGGCAGACTCATAGATTCGTGTTTGATTGAAAATTTCTAATTGATGAATGATGTCCAATGCGGCTTTACACGCATGCACGGCATGATCAGGATCATCAAGTGGTGCGTTCCAAAATGCCATGATGCCATCACCAAGATACTTGTCGATCGTTCCATGATGAGAAAGGATTGACTCCGTCAAGGGTGTGAGCAGTTGGTTGATGAACTGGGTTAATCCCTGAGGGTCTGTTTGATATTGTTCCGAGATGCTGGTGAAGTCACGGACATCACAGAACAATACGGTCATGGTTTTGGTTTCACCTCCAAGCTGAACCTGACCCGAGTTACGTGACAATTGTTCGACGAGCGCTGGTGAGATGTATCGGCTGAATGTGTTCCGGATTTGTCGACGAGAATATTCTTCACGAACATAGTTGACATAGCTTAAGAGACTATAAAGTCCGAGAATTCCTATCGCTCCGTAGGACACATCAAAGAGTACGCCATGAGCCACATACCAATACCATGAGATTGCGATCATTCCCGCGGTAATGCCTGTTCCCAAGAGCAAGGTCTGAAGTGCACCGAAAAACGGCACAAGAAAAATGATGAATAGCCCCAGAAGAAGGATGGTAATCAGTTCCTGTGCCAGCGCGATATTCGAACGGGTTAAGAACGATTGGTTGATCAACATATCGAGAATTTGGGCATGGATTTCCACTCCAGGCAATGTCCCCTCGATTGGCGTCACCTTGTCATCGCCCAACCCAGCCGCTGATGAGCCGATCAACACCAATTTTCCTGCAAGTTTTTCAGGCGGGATGGTGTTGGTCAGGATGTCCTTAGCCGAGATGTACTGTTCTGGATTGCGTTTCGCGTAATGGATCCACATTCGGCCAATGTTGTCGGTCGGAATTTGAGCTTGCGCAACCGACACGTTTTGAATGCCGGCAAAGTCAGTATTGACTGAAAGTGCGGATTCATTTGTAGCGACCCGAAGGAGTTCAAGGCTGAGGGTCGGAAGGATGTGTGAATCAACACGTAGTAACATGGGAACTCTTCGTACGACCCCATCGGGTTCTGGGTTGAGCGTAATGATGCCATGTCCTGCTGCTGCGGTTTCTAACTCCCGGATATTACGAAGCAACCCTGGATAGGAAAAGAGGTGAGGTCTCGGGTCCATGCCGATTTCGACGAGTGTAGGTGTTCTTGGTGGGAAATCATGAGTAACTGGACTGGCCTTGGATAATGCCGTCTGTGAAAGGACAATGGGCTTCTGTTTGATGACATTGGCGAGGATGACATCATGGTTTGGTAAATTCATCAGGTGCTCTCTCGCACGTGGGCTGAGACCATCAAGTGTTGCGAGCATCCAATCTGGCGATAAGCGATCTGGTTCAGCGAAGATGATATCAAAGCCGACAGCTTTCACCCCGGAGCGAAAGAGATTCGTAATTAACTGAGCCATCATCGTTCGTGGCCAAGGCCACTGCCCGTAAGTTGCCAGGCTTGCCTCATCCAGGTCGACGATCATGACCTGGTTCCCTGTTGGAGTTCGGGGTTGAATTTTTTGAAAATAATCAAAAACTTGAAGGCGGAGTGTCTTGACAGGAATAGGGTCCCAGATTCGTATGATCAGTAGAACCGCGAGGATCGCAAGTCCCATGGATCGGGGTCGCATTAACAAGCCAGCGAATGAATTCATGCCTGCATTACTAACAGTCGATCTTTAATGGTTCGATTACTCAGTATGAAGAGGCGACTATGAACATTTTAGAAGTGTTCAGGATGATACTACGAAGAGTGTCAAAGGCTCTTCACATCTTCTGGTCCATTCTGTTCCCTCGAGACGTTCGCCATGTCCTGCGAACGTTAAGAGAGAGAATACAGAGAATGTCCACTTGGCTCATGGAGGAATGTTATACGCATTATTGACGTTTTCACGCCTACTGACAAGTATCGATGAGAAATTCTTTCTCAAAAAATTTCTTCATTTCGGTGATCTTATGCCCATGTATCATGGTGCTTTTCACGTCATCTCACTTGAAGACGAATAGGAGCATGTCAGCTCCGAGACTCAGGATGAAGCGTTGATTCGTTGCACGATACTATCTAGAAAAAATGCTCTAAGGGTGCTACGATCCTTTAAATACACAGGGTACATAGTTTTTGAAGGGGATGGTATGAGTAATCATGGCCATGATTCGGACATGCTGTCCGACCGCGCCAGCTTACAGATTCAGGAGCGGCTTGACCGACGAGAGCGTGAACTCGAAGCTGCCCGACGAATTAGCGAAGCCCTCTTCCAGCGTCTTCGTTTAGAAGATGTTTTAGAGCAAGCCTTGAGCATTGCGTTGGATGTTGTTGGGGCGGAAGCCGGATGCATTCTTTTCGCGAATTCAGAAACCAAAGAGTTAGAGTTTACCCATGTCATTGGTGAAAAATCTCCGCCGATAGGCACAACGTTTTCTTGGGATGAAGGTATTGCCGGAGTGGCGTTTCAGCGTGCCGAAGCCATTGTGGTGAACAATGTGCAACAGGATCAACGTCATTTTATGCGGATCGATCAGACGTTTGGACAGGTCACTCAGGACTTGATTGCGTTGCCATTAAAGCGTTGGGAAGGTAATCCAATCGGAGTGCTCGAGGTGATGAATAAAAAATCCGGGAGCCTTGATGATGATGACGTCTCAATTTTGACGATTATTTCTGCTTTTACGGCCATATCAATTGAGGAGGCACGTTTATTCGAACAAGTGAAACTGAGTGAGGTGGCGCATGTCTTGGGAGACATCAGTCATGACATCAAAAACATGATGATGCCAATTACGTATGGTGCGTGGATTCTTGAAAAGAAATTACACGACCTCTTGGGTCATGTGGTGCCAGAGGATGTTGCGCAAGTCAAAACCAATCAGGAGTCAAGCGAAAAAATTCTCTCGATGATTCGGGGTAATGCTCGTCTTATTCAAGAACGTGTGAAGGAAATAGCTGATACAGTCAAGGGGCTGAGCAGTCCGCCTCAATTTAGCTCCTGTCAGATTCTCGATGTGGTGACGATGGTGATGGAGACGTTGCGTCCATTAGCCGAAGAGCGCGGTATCGGTCTTGAAAAGAAAAACCTGAATGACTTGCCGGCCATTCAGGCTGATGAACGTCGTATCTTCAATGCGTTATATAATCTGATTAATAATGCGCTTGATGAGGTGTCGAACGGGGGATCGATTACCATTCGCGGTTCGCTTGATTCAAGTGCACAGGCCATTCGTCTTTCGATTTCCGACACAGGCCATGGAATGTCGCCAGAGGTTCGTGAGAGTCTCTTCACAAATCGAACGATTAGCCTAAAGGCTGGAGGCACTGGTCTTGGTACGAAAATTGTTAAAGATGTGGTTGATGCGCATGGAGGTCAGATCAGCGTTGACAGTCAGATTGGTGTCGGTACCACATTTACTGTGAGTCTTCCTCTTTTTCAGGCTACGGCCAGATCTCGATAACTTCCTTCCTTATCCCAACACTCGCTGAATGGTCTGTGCGAGCTCATGACTCAAAATTGGTTTCATGAGAAATGCACGTATGCCCATCGCCGTCGCTTTTTCAGGAGTCATGGTGTAACTGAATCCAGTGCAGAGAATGATTGGGAGTTCTGGACGGATGCTGAGTAGTTCGCGAGCCAGTGCGTCTCCGGTTAAGTTTGGCATCGTTTGATCCGTAATCACGACATCGTAATGAAAGGGATCATTGCGGAAAACGCGCAAGGCTTCGAGGCTATTCGTCCGGACCACAGCTTCATACCCCAGTTGTTGCAACATTTTTTGGCCGAGTTGCGTGAGCGGTTCTTCATCGTCGACAAACAGAATACATCCTTGTTTTGGTTGAGTTGGCGGACTCACTTCAATTTCAGATTCAATCACCTCATTCGTTTGAGGGAAATAGATATCAAATCTCGTTCCCTTCCCCAGTGTACTTTCTACGGTGATGGCCCCTTCATGGTTGGCAATGATGCCATGAACCACTGAGAGGCCCATGCCGGTTCCTTCTCCCATACGTTTCGTGGTGAAAAACGGTTCGAAAATCCGGTTTTGAATTTTTGGGGGAATGCCATTTCCCGTATCGCTGATTGAGAGGCGGTGATAGAGGCCTGGTTTAAGCTCAGGAGGCATAGATTCCTGGTGTCGTGAGATTTCCACGTGGTCGAGTGAAACCTCCAAGATGCCACCGTTTTCGCGCATTGCATGCTCAGCATTCGTACAAAGATTCATTAAGACTTGATGAATTTGAGTTGGATCTGCCAGAACAACCCCTGGTTGTGTTGAAAGACTTTGTTGAATGGTAATTGTCGAAGGAAGGGTCGCCCTCAACAGGTCAAGGGCTTCTTTGACCACGAAATGGAGTTCAGTCGGAATCCGTTGTTGATCAACTTGACGGCTGAAGGTCAAGATGTGAGCGACTAATTCTTTGGCTCGATTTCCAGCCTTCAAGACCTGTTGCAAATTCTGGTAAACATCGCCATTCGGAAAAATCTTGATCAATGCCAATTCCGTGTATCCGAGGATGGCTCCAAGAATGTTATTGAAATCATGAGCAATGCCAGCTGATAACGTTCCGAGGGCTTCCATTTTCTGGAGTTGGTGAAGCTTTTGCTCTGTTTGGCGAAAGGCTTCTTCTGCATGCTTGCGTTCAGTAATATCGAGGACTATGGCCATGAAGGCTGGCAAGGACTCTGATGTTGAGCGTTCAAGGTAGACTTCGACGGGATATAACGTGCCGTTTTTCCGACGATGGATCGTGGTGAACTGAATTCGTTTTTCTTCACCAGTTCGGATTGGGCGTAGGAGTTTGTCGAACGAATCCGGCGAAAATTCGATCATGAGATCTAACGGTGTGAGGCGAGACAGTTCTTCAATTGAATACCCGAGATTTTCTCGTGCACCCGAATTGCCCTCGATAAATTTCAACGATTCGAAGTGAAAGACATAGAGTTCATTGAGAGAAGCTTCAAGCATTCTCAATAACTCTGATTGTCGCGTTTCCCCTCTCTTGCGTTCCTTCGTTTCTTGCTCTAACTCGACAAGTTTCTTCTCAAGTCGATTGATGAGACGCTCATTGTAGAGTTTTAGCACTTCTGTCTCTTTGAGTGCACACGATGACGCATGTGCCTTATTGTTCGGATCGCTCTGCATATTATCTGTGATGTCTTTAATATGTCGTAACAATTCCTCCGGCTCTGAAGGTTTTCTGATGAAGCAGTCTGCGCCCAATGATAACGCGAACTCTTCGTCTTTTTTGTCTGTATAGGTCGCGGTATAAAAAATGAACGGAATCGCTCGCAGTTCATCGTGCTTTTTGATGTGTCGACAAAGTTGAAACCCATCCATCACTGGCATAAGAATGTCAGAAATAATGAGATTGCAGGATTGTGTTGATAGAGTTTCAAGTGCTTCGACTCCATGTGTCGCAGCTAAGACTTCGTATCCGCTTGTGGCGAGCATTTGTTCCAAAAGGTAGAGGGATTCCCTCTTGTCATCGACGATGAGAATCTTCATGGCGGTGTGGTTGTTCTTACGGATACAGTTATAGGATTTCTATCGATTTTCCCTGACGTTTACATGCGTATTCCAAAATTCTATGAACGTCATAATGCAAGACCGTATCGACGAATGTCTGTTGTTGGATAATTGAATTCTTTTGTATGCCTAAGAGTTGTAATGCATAACTTTAGAAGTGAGGAGATGAGACATGTTACCGGAGCGTGGAACCAACGAACGTGGTCGACTGCTACAAAAGGGGTAGACGTACATATATTTGAGAGAGGGGGATACATCCTGGCTTCATGTTCCAACAGATCAAATAAACGGAGTTGCCTAGACTGTCACATCGCCAGCGATTTACAAAAAAGTACACAGACCTATTGTCAATGAAAGACCCACAATACCCCTTTATGCATGATCCCGCAAGAGATGATGGCAGACTTTTGGGAAATTTATATCGATGCTGAAGAGAGCTGCATTTTCACGATGTGAAACTGCTCCTGAGCTTTGTAAAAGTGGATTAAAGTGCTGTTGTAGAGCACAGCAACAAGAAAAATAGAGAGATAGTGGGGGCGGAGAATTGAGTCTTATCCGAAACCAGACGCGATTGCTTGAAGAACCCAAGTCCCGATAAGCACTGGCGTTGGATCTAGGGGGTCTTGGGTCATTGGAAGAGATTGCCCCAGAAAAACCCCATGACAAGTGAAGCAGTGCCGGACATCAAGTTCGTATAGCCGACCACCTTCTAATGTTGCCGTCGTGCATCGTGGACAGTCTTTAACGGGTGTTCCCGGTATGGATAAAAACTTTGTGGACCCATTTATTTCAGAGTTCCCACTATTGGGATGCTCTTTTCTATATGTTGCGAGTTCTCCCCCATCAAACCAAATGCCATGTCCCGTTGGACAATGATCCAAGTGAAGGTCAGCTTCTTGAAATGAAATAAGATCAATCTGGCATATAGGACATATCATTCCAATAACTTTCAGCTTTTTGTTGCTTCCTGAGACGCACGAATTTCGTTAAGGACACTTACCATTCCTTCATGTATTAACCCATTACTTGCAATCAGGTCTTGTCCATAGATGGAAAACAGTTCGCCTTTGTAGTTGGTGACTCTCCCGCCAGCTTCTTCGACAATGAGTTTGCCTGCTGCGGTATCCCAGGGATTGAGTTTCAATTCCCAAAACCCATCGAAGCGACCGCAGGCGATATAACACAGATCAATCGCGGCCGTACCGGTCCGTCGCATGCCGCGCGCGCGTAATGAGAACTCACAAAACTCTTTCAGATTATTATCAGCGACGGTATGGACATCATAGGCGAAACCGGTGACGAGGAGCGCATCTCCCAGTTTTTGGGTGGCGGAAACGTGGATGGCCTTGTTGTTCAATGTCGACCCGCTTCCTTTTTTTGCGACAAATAGTTCATTTCTCGTTGGGTCAAGGACGACGCCGACTTCAACACTCCCTTCGTGCTCGACTCCAATCGATACATTGTACAACGGAAATCCATGAGCGAAATTGGTGGTCCCATCAAGCGGATCAATAATCCACTTGTAGGGGCTTTTGTGGTTTGTGTGGAGCCCTTCTTCTTCCGCTAACACTTGATGAGAGGGAAACGCTTGGCTGATGATTCCAACGATGGCTTTTTCTGATGCGAGGTCGGCTTCGGTGACGAGGTTAATCTTGGATTTTTTGTGAATCTCAAACCCTTTTTGCGCATAGTCTGTCAGGATTGAGCCGCCAAGTTGTGCAGCTTCAATGGCAATCTTGGTGAGGTCGTCAAGTTCAATACGAGAAGGTTTCATTGTTGTCTTGCTCCAGGTAATGATGGAGCATACTGAAAGGGAGCACACAATAAAAGCAGCGACAGATAGGGGATCGATGAAAGGAGTGTGCCTCTGGCAGGAGAAAAAACACGCCGGGAGCAGGGGGCCCCGCCCCCGGCGGTACTACGGAGGGAGGCTAGATTACTTCTTCTTGGTTTTGGCTTTCGCCTTTGGCTTCGCAGTCGGAGCCTTCTTTTTAGGAGCGGCTTTTTTCTTTGTGGCCAAGGTACTCACCTCCTTTCACGTTCGTTGGCTACGCACATGACTGCGTGCCGGACCTCACATCGCTTGTGTGAGGGGCTTGGTCTCGCCATCATGGCGAATGATTGCAAAGGTATTTGGCGCAACCTTATGAAAACGCCGATCTCGCTTTAACGAGGTGGCTACAGATGTCACAGGAGTTTTTCCACGAATATGCATACCGCCTTCGACCAGGTGTTGGCAGATTTCTTTCGCATGCATGGATCGTCTGGCTTCCTTTAATATCATATGAACCGCATCGGGTACGCTCATGCCGACGTATTTACTACGACCTAAAAGAATTTCTCGCGATTGGTCCGTGACATCCGTGTCCTGTGGGGGCAATGCTCCCGTTTCATCCGTAATAATCTGGCTCGAGAGGCTCGCCAGTTTCGCCTTGTCCGCTTCGACACGATAGAGAGTCTTCGCCAACTCGATGTATTTCTCAATCGTTGCGATTTCTTCATTGAGCTGCTCCCG
>BQIU01000060.1 GCA_021603905.1 Nitrospirales bacterium | reverse complement strand
ACCGAAACGATAAACCGCCAACTTGGACAATGTTGAGATCCAATACGTGAGATAAAACGTCAATCATGGTCAGTTATAGCCGATTCAATGATTTTTCGTATTCTTGACACATGGGATATCGCGTTGAAAGTCCTCATGGTTGAGCTGGAACGAATTTGTATTCGCTATAATCCAAGCGGGTATAACCTTTCGATGTTTGAGGCGTAGTATTACACTGTCATTGGTGGTCTATTAAACCCAACCAGAGGTACGCAACAACCGTCGCCTAGGGCTCCCTTTCACATTTAACTGGAAGTTAATTGGATTCACTATAGATATGTTATCTGATTCCACGATAGACCATACACGCACGCTAACTCCGGAAGCACGTGAACATCTCCGTCAAAGCATACGCAATGCCAGTGAACCAATAGCTCCCTTTTGGCCGATGAGAACAATGGTCGCGCAAAACCCCATTCATGGACTGGAATATCTTCCATTTGATGAGGCCGTCAAAAAAGGACAAAAACTTCTAGACGGTCATGGGTACCTGGCAAATCAGGAATATCGTCAACTGTATCACCAGGGTCGCATCACACCTGCAAGTCTTGAACAGGCATTCACAAGAGTCGGGCCTCGACAAGATAACCAAGCGTCCATCCACATTGGAAGTCGTCGGATCACCACCAAGGAGGTTTGGCGATTACATATGATATTCGGATTTGAAGCATTAGAGCCCACCCTCCAAGAATGGGAATTCAACGGTGGCTCAGCCACCAAACAATTTCGACACGATCTCTCGGAAGAATCCAAAACACGAATCATCGAACGAACGATCAAGGAATGCGAGCAATGTCGAGAGTATCCTGAGGAAGCCTATCTCACGAATTTATGGAAAAGCACCTTGTCGTCATTGGCACTGTACGACTCTCTTTCAGACCCTCATTTACTTCATGAGGCAAACCTTCACGCGTCAGAGAATCGACCAACATCAGTCGACATTACCCTGCCGGATCATCGAACGATGGGGGATTGGGTCGATGACTTAACTGGAAGTCGCCTCGTCGAACACATCAACAACCAAATGATTAAGTGGGTAGCCACATTTGTTGATGAAGGCTTAGCGGCATGGGAAATGCCTCGACGACAAGAAGGATTTTATCAGGCTTGGCGTGAACTCGCACAACACGATCTTTCGGCAAGGTTTCTCGGGATTCACGAATTCAACAAAAAAATTTTCGATCTTCCAACAGACCCCGAAGAGGCACTTGTCTTTAATTTACACTGCCTTGGAATTCCACAAGAGCACTGGAGCAATTACCTCTCTCGCCATTTATCACAATTGCCTGGCTGGGCGAGATATGTACGTTGGCTGGGAGAAAATCCCGCCTATCACGCGCAACGAAAACATCCCATCGATACGACGCAGTATCTTGCGACACGCCTGTTCTACGAAGTGGAATTGACGCAGGTCGTGTGCCAGCAACAATGGGGAATTGACGGAACACTGCCAACCCTACATGCATACTGGCAAAACCACTCAGAGGACTATGACTTTCGACTGTCAAAAGGCGCTCATGTCATCGACCCCATACAACGTGCGACGTGCCATGATGCATGGCGTCTTTTTCACCTGTACCAATTTTTGGAATTATCGCCTAGTGAAGTGCACGATCTGTCAGCCTTCGAATCACGGGGATTGCTCGATTGGCTAGACGCCTTTCCCTCTGACCAGCATGGGCCAATATGGCTTGAAGCCTATGAAGACAGTTTTCGAGTCGAATTCATCCGAAAAATTTCAGCTCACCGAGGGGCAGCGCCATCTCTAGAAACTCGTCCACACGCACAATTGGTATTTTGCATTGACGTACGATCGGAATCGTTCCGCCGTCATATTGAAGCTCAAGGTCCTTATGAGACCTTCGGGTTTGCAGGATTTTTTGGCATACCAATTAGCCATCAAGCCTTTGATAGTGAGGAACGGGCAGCCCTGTGTCCCGTCTTACTCTCTCCAAATCATACTGTCACAGAAGTACCTCGATCAGAAAAACATGATTCATTACAAAAATACGCGTCTGGTTCTAGATGGCAGCAATTGGGACATCATCTTTTCCATGATCTTAAGCATAATCCTGTCGGGTCACTGATGCTCATTGATCTTTTAGGATTATTTTTCAGTATCGGCTTAGTTGGCAAAACACTCGTACAAAAACCGTTTCATGCCATCACCTCAGCCATTCAACGTTGGTTACGATCCCCAGTTCCCACGGAAATCGTCGTCTCTCACCCGGCAGAGTCTCAAAAGCCGTCTTTGGAAGAAATCAACATCGAAAATATTCCTTCTGGCCTGGCTCAAGGATTCACACTGGCAGAGCGAGCCACGTTTATCGAAAACGGTCTTCGTGCGATGGGACTCACACAAAATTACGGTCGACTTGTCGTGCTCTGTGGACACGGAAGCGAAACTGACAATAATCCATATTTCGGCGCGTTGGATTGTGGCGCCTGCGGCGGCAATCCTGGAGATGCTAATGCCCGTGTCTTTGCCGCCATGGCAAACGAACCTGCCGTACGTCGTATTATTCAGGACAACGGATTACCCATTCCTGAGGACACCTGGTTCCTCCCTGGGAAGCATAATACGACAACGGACCGTGTCACGTTTTATGATCTTGAAGAACTACCCGTGAACCATGCCTCAGATTTACAAGAATTACACAAGGATCTCGAACAAGCTGGCATGAACCAAGCGCTAGAACGCTGTCATCGCATCCCCCTTGCTCCGACTGAGATTTCTCCCGAACAAGCGTTTACGCATGTCGATGGACGAAGTTTCGACTGGGCTAACCCTCGACCGGAATGGGGACTTGCCGGGAACGCCGTCTTTTTAATAGGACGCCGAACACTGACCAAAGGCCTTGATTTAGGCGGCCGGGTCTTTCTGCATTCCTATGATCCTCTGCCAGACAACGAAGGCGGCATACTTGAAAAAATCATGACCGCTCCATTGATTGTTGGTGAATGGATTAACACAGGCTATTACTTTTCCGGTGTAGACCCTTGGCACTATGGAAGTGGAAGCAAAGTGCTTCACAATGTCGTCTCAGGGGTGGGAGTCATGCTGGGAAGCCAGAGTGATTTACAAATGGGGTTTCCCTTGCAGACCGTAAACGATGGCGATACCCATTACCACGAACCCATGCGATTATTGTCCATCATTGAAGCATCCCCAAACACCATTGCTTCGATTATAGAAAAGCATTCCATTCTGCAGCAACTTTTCCACAACCAATGGATGAATCTTGTTGCCTTAGACCCTCATACGTTTAAATTTTACAGATATCATCCGGATAGCACATGGGAACTCATGGACGGCAACCACCAATCATGACCGTGTGCCGTTCATCTCATATCATCTGTTGGGCAAGGAATGAAACACGGGTATAAGACATAGAAAACTCTCATGATTGGTGCCCGTATCTTTGTCGAATGAAAACTGAGTTCATGGGAGCCACAATCAATTCACGCAGGAATATTCAGGACCGATAGGGTAACTGTCTCTTAATTGGTAGGCGGCGAAACAGTACAAGCCAATCTGAAGCTTTTCGAATATACACGTCGAGGGGTATCTGATTGGCTTTTTTATGGTAATTCATCGGTCAAAACAAAGGTTGGATGACACGAGGTCTCAATCGTGTGAACAGACAATGGACAGGATACAACCTGTGAGCAACGTCACTTCTGTCTAGAGAAATGAAAAGGCATACCTCGCGTTGCATATTGAGAACTAAGACTTGAAACACACAAACGTGCAATCGCAAAATCAAAGATGTCCAGCAATACAATCCTAACCAACACCACAAAAACATGTAGACGAACGCTGCATGTCCGCGAAAAGGGAAGGGGCTCTCTTCAATGGCATATAAGTGGATGGTGATGGTGAGACTATCGGATAGAGTTCTAGTGAAGGAGATCATATGAGACCCATATCCTCGCAATTCTTATTGCTCAAGACGACGGCACTGTTCGTGTTATGGCTCATGTTATCCGGCAGTTTTCATTGGATTCATCTCAGCCTAGGCGCTGCGGCGTCATTCACCGTTGCCTGGATTAATTCTGGACACTCACCCTTTGTTCCAAATTTTCGCATCTGGGGAAAGACCATCTTGTTTCTTCCCTGGCTATTTGTGCAAATCATCAAGAGCAGCCTCCATGTGACAAAACTTATCCTTAACCCCAACCTTCCCATTGCGCCTAAGCTCCTTCGCGTGAAAACGAACTTAAACAATCGAGCGGCTGTGGTTCTGTTAGGAAATTCTATTACTCTGACACCAGGAACGATCACAGCAGAAGTCGATGCATCAACGCTCATCGTTCATGCCCTGGATGACGTTTCGAGCGAGGATGTGAGAAGCGGTCGGTTAGAATCCAAAATTGCTTCGGTGTTTGAGGATGGAGGCAAGAGCTGATGAATGCCTTCTTTCTCTTTGTATTAGTCACTCTTGCAATGTTAATCGTTGCGTATCTCTATCGTGTCCTTCAAGGACCGACGATTTTTGATCGCGTCTTGGGCCTCAATGGCATATCCACGAAAGCCATTATTTTACTTATTCTGATTGGGAGCGTGCATGAGCGAGTAGATATGTTCATCGATATCTCAACTGGCTATGCGCTCTTGAACCTCGTCGGGGCATTAGCAGTTGCCAAATATCTGGAACAAAAAGGACTTCCGTAAAATGGACGTACTCGCCATTATTCTCATTCTCACTGGACTCTTTTTTCTGATTGTTGCGGCAATTGGAGTGGTCCGGTTGCCGGACGTGTTTACTCGTTCGCATGCGGTGTCGATCACCGATTCTCTTGGAGCCTTTCTGATGCTCATGGGAATTGCCGTTCATGAAGGCTTCAATTTAAATATCTTCAAAATTTTGGCCGTGTTGATCTTATTGTATCTTCAAAATCCCGTCATTGCCCACGCCACGATTCGCGCAGCCCTTCGAGCAGGACTCAAGCCTTGGGAAAGAGAGTCGACATGACCTTTTCATTTGAAATCCCTCTGCTCATTCTCCTGCTTATCACGGCTGCCGGAGCCATTTTAGTCAAAGATCTCATGAGCGCCATTTTACTCCTCGGATGCTATAGCTTTTTCTTATCGCTCGTATGGGCATGGCTGGGAGCTGTCGATGTCGCATTCGTCGAGGCCGTCGTTGGAGCGGGATTAGCCACAGTATTATTTTTATTGACACTCTTCGGAACCGCTCCTAAAGACAGTCGACTTCGTCGGCCGCCTCCGCCCATGGCCGCACTCATTGGGCTTCCGCTACTGGGAATCTTATTATTATATGCAGCAAAGGATCTCCCTCAGTTTGGTGACCCGAATTCTCCGGCCAATACGCATATTTCCCCGACATATCTTGAGCGAAGCTTCCAAGATACACACACCCCAAATGTCGTCACCGCGGTACTGATGGATTATCGATCACTTGATACCATGGTCGAAACCGTGGTGATTTTCACTGCCGGCATTGCCTGTAGTTTATTGCTGCGGAGAAAAGTTTCATGATTCGGCCACATGATAGCATCATCGTTCAATCGTTAGGACGATTCCTCATACCTGTGATTCAACTCTTCGGGCTCTATGTCCTATTTTTTGGACAATATGGACCTGGAGGGGGATTTGTGGGCGGCGTCATCTTAGGAACTAGCATGGTCCTGGCCATTCTCGTCTTCGGTCATGATGCGTCACGAAGCCAACTGGCAAAAAAGGTCTTACATGGAGATGGTCTCGGCATGCTGATTTTTGCAGGTGTCGGCGGGTTATGCCTGATCGGAGGTGGAGAGTTTCTCAATTATGCACATTTAGAAATATCTGGCCTTGAGACAGCTTCACGTCGATCACTTGGCATCATTCTGACTCAAATTGGGGTCGCCGTAGACGTCGCGGTCACCGCTATCTCCATCGTATTTAGTCTCTCTGCCGAAGAAATTATCGAGGATTCAACCAATGGCTGATGTCATCGCGGCACTGTTTCAACGCCCCAATTTTCTCATTTTCGTCATTATTTTTCTTTGGGGATTTTACATCATGGTCACAAGATATAATCTCGTCAAAAAACTTGTTGGGATGTATCTCGTTCAAACCAGTGTGATTTTTTTTCTTGTGTCGATTAGTGCTAAGCAAGGTGCGACGGTTCCAGTCTTACTGTCCACAACGGCCCCGGTCCAGGCCATCAACTATAGTAACCCGTTACCACATGTCCTGACGTTAACCGCTATTGTGGTCGGCGTGGCAACCCTTGGCGTCGCATTGGCATTGTGTTCAGCCATCTATCGCACTTACGGAAGTCTTGACGAAGAAGACATTTTAAAAAGGTTGGAATGAGTCGACACTTCCCAGCTCTCCTGTTCCTTCTCCCATTGTTTGCAGCCATTTCGATGCCGATGGCTTGCTTGAAGCATCGAGAATGGAGCCATCCGATCGCAATAGGCGTGCTTTCCGTCATGATCGTTCTGTCGCTGTTGAATCTGCAGCAAGTGTTGGAAAACGGAGCCATACACTATGCGTTTAGTGGATGGACGGCCCCTCTCGGCATTGAGTGGGTCGCCGATCCTTTAGCCAGCATCATACTCGTAGCCTTGAGCTTCTTAGGGTTCGTCGCGTTAATCTTTGCCGGACCAACCGCACCAAAAGATCTTGGTGGTCGAATCGTTCATTTTTACACACTAATCCTACTGCTCATCTCCGCTCTTACAGGTATTGTCTTTGCGGGAGACTTGTTCAATCTTTTCGTCTTTCTCGAAGTGGCCGCTCTCGCCAGTTATGCCCTCGTGGGTGTCGCCGGTGGAAGAGCCTTGTTTGCCGCCTTTCGCTACCTCATCTTGGGAACGTTGGGGGCATCCCTTTATTTATTAGGCGTGAGTTACTTCTATGCGGCAAGCGGAACACTCAATATGGCGGATATGGCCGAAAAGCTTCCTCACCTGCTCACGTCAAGAGCAGTCCTTGGTGGACTCCTTTTCATGTTTATCGGGTTGGGAATCAAGATGGCTCTAGTGCCATTTCATGCGTGGCTTCCAGATGCATACGCATGTGCACCGGAATCTGTTTCTCCAATTTTAGCCGCACTTGTCACAAAGGTCGCACTCCTCGGGTGGGTCAGAGTCCTTTTTTGGGTCCTTGGCGCGAAAGCGGTGATTCAAGATATTCCAGTCCTCTTAATGGTTGAGATTCTTGGATCACTGGCTGCGATCATTGGTGCCGTGCTCGCCTTCTCGCAACATGAAATCAAAAGAATGTTTGCCTATGGCGGAATCTCCCATATCGGCATCATTCTTATCGGTGTGAGTCAGGGAAATCAAACGGGATTTGCGGGTGGGATCTTTTACTTATTAAATGACGCCGTTATGCAGGCGGCATTGTTTTTCTTTGTCGGGATCGCAATTTGCCAGTATGGCATCCGCCATATCCAAGACCTTGGACGAATCGGGAAACAGGCGCCTTGGCTCATCGGAGCACTCGTCATTATTGCCATGGGGATGGTTGGTCTTCCTCCCACAGGCGGATTCTTTGGAAAATGGTACATCATCCTGGGTGCACTCGAAGCCAACAACTATGTGGCCGTCGGTGCAGTCTTGCTTTCCACATTGCTCACCTTGGCCTATTTCGTCAAAATTTTCGATCATCTATTTCGAACGTCCTCGACGGCTTCGAATGCGGAAGTAGGTGACTCGCCCGTTGCGTTAAAGTTTAGTTTACTGATTACCTCTGCGGCCATCGTGATCTTAGGCTTGTGGAGTGATCCCATTGTTGGATTAATACTCAATCAGGCCCTGCCTCCAGGTCTTTGAGTGAAACGATGTCTATTTTTACTTTGATTCCACTTCTCCCCCTGTTCGCGTCGCTAGCACTCGTGCTCGGCGGGTCACGATGGGGAGAGCAGGGACACCGTATTGGAATCCCCGCGATTGGCCTGTCCTTCGCTCTGTCCATGTGGGCATTCGTCGAGGTGTTACACAACGGGCCCATCTCCATCTCTCTGTACCGCCTGTTTCAATCCGGATCACTTGTCATTGACTTAGGAATGTACCTTGATCAACTCACCGTTTTGCTCCTGCTCTTGGTGACCGGAGTAAGCGGTGTTGTGCATGTCTATTCGTCCGGCTACATGATTGGAGATCCCCGGTACAACCGTTTTTTTGCAGTCATTGCGTTGTTTACCTTTTCCATGTTGATGTTGGTCAGCAGTAGTAATCTTCTCATGCTGTTTATCTGTTGGGAAATCATGGGGATTTGTTCGTATCTCTTGATCTCACACTGGTCAGAAAGGGTATCCGCATGCCGAGCAGCCACGAAGGCCTTCTTGGTCAACGCGGTAGCTGATGTCGGATTAGGATTTGGCATCATCTTGACCTTTTTCACATTTGGGACACTTGATATTCAACACATTTTGTCTCAAGCTCACGGCATGCAGGAACACACGATTAATGTGTTGGGATGGATCGGCCTTGACCTTCCTGTGTATACGCTCACGGTGATTCCCATCTGTCTCCTCATTGGGGCAATGGGAAAATCCGCGCAAATGCCGTTTCATGTCTGGTTGCCATTTGCCATGGAAGCCCCGACTCCCGTTTCCGCCTTGATCCATGCAGCCACGATGGTCAACGCAGGCCCGTTCCTGCTGATTCGCTTAAGCCCGTTAATCGTGCTCTCACCATTTGCCATGACGGTTATCGCAGCCGTCGGTGCTATCACGGCACTGTTTGCTGCCATTGTTTCTCTCACCCAAAGCGATATTAAAAAAGTGTTAGCCTACTCGACCATTAGTCAAATCGGATTCATGATTATGTCGTGCGGGATTGGCGCATTTGTCGCCGCAACATTTCATTTGCTCGCACATGGATTTTTGAAGGCATTTTTATTTTTATCGACCGGCAATACATTACGAACCACTCAATCCCAACACCATGTCGAAACTCAGCCTAGAGCATCTTGGCAATCCCGATGGACACTCTATGCCGGGGCATTAACCTTGGCATGCCTTCCTCCTTTTGTCATTTTCTCCAATCCGTATCAGTCTGTCTGGATGACTCATCGTTTTACGTCTGCCAAGATCGGGTTCTGGGTGATCGGGCTCATGACCGTCTTTTTTACTGCCATGTATCTGTTTCGGGGAATCGTCACCCTCTTTCAACATGCACCGGTCAGATATGACAGGAACCACCCGTTATCTTTGTCCGCACAACCTCAAATATTTTCGCCATCTCATCTTTTAGGTTTGAGTGTCGGCGGCGGGATCATGGTGATGATACTCATGACCGTATGGACGTGGTTTGCACAATTCCTCACTCCCGCCCTATTGGTGACTATTCCTGCCGTTGAGGCATCTAAACAAGTGACAGAATTTGGCCCATGGATTTTCCTCCCACTCCTCGTCGCGATCGGTGGATGGGCCTATGCTCTGTTGATGCACCAATATCCTGGCAACTCGTTAGGCAGACGATCGAAATTCATGCAAACCCTGTATGTCATATTTCTGAACAAAGGGTATTTTGACGAACTCATTGAATTCTATATTGTTCACCCGACATTGCGATTCGCCAATTTGCTGTGGAGAATGATTGATGTTCGGGTGATTGACAGATCGATTCATCTGATCGCCACGTCATCTCTCCTCTTTGCCCAATGGCTCTGGAGGGTCGTCGATGTGAAAGGCATTGACCGTGCCGTCATGGGGATCGGTGAACAGAGTGTTGGACTTGGTCGTTGGCTATCTCAAGTGATTGATATTCGTTGGTTAGATCAAAATTTGAGTCAAATAGGAAAACAGACCAATGCGGCAGGGCAATTGTTGCAAGAGGTTGAGTCTCGTACCATTCAACATCAATTGTTAGTCATGGTGTTTTGGCTGGTACTCGCAATAGGGCTGTTGTATATCTTAGTCTAAATGATGTACCTCGTCGCTCGTATTTCGTATCTCGCATAAAGAGCATTTCAGTTTTTTTGGCAAGATATGCTCGAGGAGTGACACCTACGTCGAGACGAACGATGAAATATTGATTACCTGAAATGTAGGTTCGGAATAATAGGATCGGTTGATTCTTAAAAGATCAGGAACAAATCAATGGCCCTATTGACAGATCATATGATTAGTTGGATGGTCGCAGTTCCCGTCATAGGAATTGTCATGCTGGCGTTCGTTCGTGAGCAGGAATGGATTCGGCGGATTGCCTTTGGGTGCTCCTTGGTTAATTTTGGATTAGCCATCGTCATGTGCCTGCAATTTGACTTCACACTGCAAGACATGCAATTCGTCGAGCGAATGGCATGGATGCCAACGTTTAACATTCAATATGCTGTTGGGGTAGATGGCATCAGCATTCTCTTGGTGCTTCTCACCACGCTGCTGTGTCCACTCTGCGTTCTCTGTTCGTGGAATTCCATTACGACTCGAGTCCGCGCATTTATGTCCCTGATTCTTTTAGTTGAAGGGGCCATGATCGTGGTCTTTACGGCCTTAGACCTCTTTCTCTTTTTCATGTTGTGGGAACTCACCATGATTCCCATGTATTTCATGATTATTCTCTGGGGAGGTCCAAATCGAAGCACAGCAGGCATTAAATTTGTCTTGTACAGCTTGACCGGAAGCTTACTCTTACTCATCGGCATATTGGGGCTCTATCTCGAAGGAGGCCACACGTATGATCTATTAATTTTGAGCGAACAAACTTATTCGCCTACCGTACAATTTTGGTTGTTCTTGACCATGTTTCTCGCGTTTGCCATTAAAATGCCGATGGTCCCATTCCATACCTGGTTGCCTGACGCACATTCCGAGGCCCCAACCGCTGGCAGTGTCATTCTGGCTGGCGTGTTATTAAAAATGGGAGGCTATGGATTTTTACGATTTTGTCTACCGATGTTTCCCGACGCCTCAGTCACCTTCGCCCCATACATTCTCTGGTTGTCCGTTTTTGCCATCATCTACGGAGGATACTTGGCGTTAGCACAATCGGATCTCAAAAAATTAGTCGCCTACTCTTCCGTTTCTCATATGGGTTTTGTCACGCTGGGAATTTTTGTGTTTAACAGCCAGGGCATTCAAGGTGCCATCTTGCAGATGTTCAATCACGGATTGACGACAGGAGCCTTGTTTATTTCCGTTGGACAACTATACGACCGAACCCACAGTCGGGCTATTAATGATTATGGTGGCTTGCACAAACCCATGCCCAAATTTGTGGCGTTTTTCTTCCTGTTTTCGGTTGCGGCATTCGGCCTGCCCGGTACCTGCAATTTTATCGGTGAATTTCTGGTACTCGTCGGGACATCCTCGACAAGTTTCGCGATGGTCCTTTTTTCTATGAGCGGCATCGTCCTAGCCGCAGCGTATATGCTGTGGATGTTGCAAAAAGTTGCGTTAGGCGAAGCCAACACCAAAGCCGCAAAAGCTCTGCCTGATTTATCAAATCGTGAATTAGCTACGGTAATTCCATTAGCCATCCTCGTATTATGGATTGGACTGTATCCCGGCCCTCTTATGGAAATGATGGATGCAAGTGTGACCAATCTTGTGAATCACATGGCGAACATATCACCCCAAATCGCATTGATTTCAGGTTCGTCATGAAATATCGGAGGCAATCATGGTATACTAACTTCAGGGAAGAACTTTTTATATGTTTCTTGAACCTTGACAACTAGCCAAAGAGTGATTAACTGTAAAGCATGACACAGCCTCGGCCCCTCACACATGATGAAAAAAAGGCATCGGAAGCCGCATTCCGAGGATTGCCATTTAATCCAAAGTGGTCTCAGTCTGCCAAAGCCGTGTATGATGGAATTTTGGCCACGTTGGATAAGTCATCGATGACGACTACCGACACTGATCGAAACACTGAAACGTTTGAAGAATCAAGAGAGTTGGTCCCAGTACCTATGAATGAAGTCGATGTGGCGACCGGGGAACACACCACGGCCGAGATCGAACTCGTCGATGAACAATCTATACAACAGATTCATTCTCGTCGTGAAGCCATAGAAGCCGGCTATCTTATGGATGTCTCCGAAGAAGCGAAAAGTATTGGTCTTGAGCTAGCCGTTGGCATGACCAAGCCCTTATGGAAACGAGGAATCTGCCCTTCAACTGATTTATCAGAAGAAGAATTACAAAATCGCATCCGAGACGTACTCATAGCCGTTCGATTACGTCTTGCCGGCCTTGAATCACCGGCGGCATTCGTCGAAGTTCCTGTACTACTCGCGTTTCCTCCTGAACCCACTCCGCAGTTATTCCTTATCTATGCGCTTTTCCATAAGGATCCGCTCGAAGCGGACTCTCTCCTCTTGCTCCACCCAGGCGAAGTCTCACTCGCCAAGCAATCCTTTTCGGAAAACTAGTCCTCTCCGATCCTTAGAGAAAATCTTTCTCTAATCAATCAGATTAATCTGAAGGATTTGTCTCTCGTATGTTATCGTACAGTTTCGTTCTCTATAGCGAATCTAATTACGTTCCCGCTTAACCATACGGACTCTCAACGCGGTATCAAACGCTTCAAGGGTACGGAAGTTAATTGTATCGGCTATAGGCTCATCGCTCGTATAGGGAAAATCGTATCTCGTAAAAACCAAAGAGATTCTTACACGAGAGACGAAATACGAGCAACGAGCAACGCATTCCTATAAATGAACGACGTTTCACGAATTTGGTCTTCACGAGTGAATACAATTGTGAATCGAACACTTTGGTTAAATCTTAATGCGGTACTCGGAAGCTTGGTTGTCACTATCGGGCTTTGGATGCTTCTTGGCGAACTCTCGCTCTCCCTTGGCCTCGCCATCGCATTAGGCGTGGCTGGACTTCTGGCATGGCGCTTTCAAACGATTGCACACATCTGGACAGCCGCCACTTTGATTTTAGGTGTAGAAAGTTTAGCCTGGCCCGTCATTCAAATGATGGACCTTCAAGCATTAGGCCCTGAACCGCCCCTTGAAGACCTTCAACGAATCTTTACCGCAGTGTTATTTGGCCTCTTTTCCGGGGTATTTTGGATGACGTTCGCCTATGGCATTTATAAACGAAGCCGAGGAGAACCGCCGCTTCCTGAATCGTCAGCTCCACCCACTCCCCTCACGAAAAATCAGAAAAAATCCAAAAGGAAACGGTAAAAGTGTACGCGCTGCGTGTGAATCATATCTGGTTCGTCAGAACGCGTATCTCGTAGAGGGAAAAACGTATCTCGTGAATCGTCGTTCGTATCTCGTAAGAAACTGAAGGACTTTTCCCGCGAGATACGAGCGACGAGCGACGAGAAATGCTCCTAGTTCATATCTGCAGGATCTACTTTAAGACCATGCTCAGCCGTTCATGTATCAGTGCCTTCCAAACTCTTCTTGCATGCACGTTATCACTGTTCGCTCACAACGGCGTAAAGCCCTATTTCCTCTTGACGCCTTCGTGCTCACCAGTTTCGGATTGCACAATCATTATAGCGAATCAAAATAAGTTCTAGCTGAGGCATATCAGCTAACCTCGCGCAAATACTCACTTCAAACATGCGGAAGTTATTTGAAACGGCTATAAGACTATTTGACCTGGTGCAATGTTATACCGTTACGTGAGATCGTGAGTCGAAAATGTCCTCACCCTTTTGATAAAAACAAAGATAGAGCCACGGATTGGCACTATACCGAATTCCTATCCCGCCGTTTGACTAGATACCCACGGGTTCACGCCACGTGGTCCTACGCACTAGCGTTGAAAGGTGTCTGTATAACACCAATCCATGCAGTCCTTTTTATTGACAGATATACGGCAATGCCGTATCATAAAATATATGCATGCTGTGGTGGAAACGGATGAATATTTGCGTCAGGCGAAACACTGCCGTATCACAGATGCCGAACGGGAATCTTTTATTGACTTTATTGCCGATCATCCGAGCGCAGGAAAAGAAATTTCAGGAACTGGCGGGGTACGCAAAGTTCGCTTCCCAAAACCTGGCATGGGCAAAAGCGGCGGATATCGCGTCGTTACCTTTTACTCAGGCGAAAATATTCCAGTGTTCCTGCTTTCGGTGTTTGCGAAGTCGGATAAAACCACTTTGACGCAGGCTGAAAAAAATAGTCTCCGTTCGACTATGGGAGAGTTAGTCAAAACGTATCATGTTGTGAAGGAGAAACAATCATGAGCAAAGCTGGAGAAAGTATTCTGCGGGGAGCCAAGCAAGCCTTAGCTTTTGCAGAAGGAAAAAAACATCATGGATGCACCGTGCATATTCCTGATGAAATCAACGTGCGCCGTATCCGTAAAAAATTAAACATGAGCCAAAATACCTTTGCCGAATATTTTGGGGTTCCAGTGCGAACCATTCAAGATTGGGAGCAGGGCCGTCGTGTGCCGTCTGGGGCTTCCAAGAATTTTCTTTTTGTGATTGATCGAGAACCAAAAGCGGTGCGTCGGGCTTTAACCGCTGCTATGGCCTAATCTTTCTTTCCTTTGTGGAAAACAAAACGCCGCGCCTTGGCGCTTCCCTGTTTTCAGTCCATACTTGCCGTATGATTATCATTGGATATTTTCAAGCCGCGACCGGCCCCCACCGTCAGCACAGCTCGATCTGTATCAACCCGAAATTCTTGCCACGGTTTCGCAGCACCCGCCGCAATAAAATTCCAAGCCCAAATGAGGTCTAACCCTATCCCGTATTACTTCTATAGAAAGTAATAAAAGATCCCCGCCTCAAGCTACGGGGTATTCAGAGGAAGAGCTATTCTTTTTGAGACATCACGGTTTCTCAAGCTCTATCCTTTGTTCGGTTACCCCGTAACAAGCTACGGGGAATAGCGAGATTTATAAACGAAGCCGAGGAGAACCGCCGCTTCCTGAATCGCCAGCTCCACCCACTCCCCTCACGAAAAATCAGAAAAAATCCAAAAGGAAACGGTAAAAGTGTACGCGCCGCTTGTGAATCATATCTGGTTCGTCAGAACGCGTATCTCGTAGAGGGAAAAACATATCTCGAATCATCGTTCGTATCTCGTAAGAACCTGAAGGACTTTTCCCGCGAAATACGAGCGACGAGCGACGAGCGACGAGCGACGAGAAATTTTCCTAGTTCATATCTGCAGGATCAACTTTAATTTCCATGCTCAGCCGTTCATGCGTCAGTGCCTCCGCAAGCTCTTCTTGCATGCGTCGCACCCTACTGTGTTCGCGTTCACAATCTGATTCTTTCACGATCAAAATATAGCGAGTGAGTTCAGGATCTTTTGCACGCGGAGACAGCAACGGCCCTAAGATGCTGTCGTCCATTTCAGTTTTCGACTTGGAGTCCGACACGTCCCCTCCTTTCGGCTGACCCAAAGCCAAGAGTCGCTCTCGACAGTACATGGCCATTTTCTTGACGCGATCTGATTTTTTCCCGAGTATGGCGATATGGATAAGCCTCGAGTATGGCGGATAATTCAGCGCGTGACGGATCTGCAGCTCCTCCCTGTAAAACACCGACGAATCACGTTCAGACACTGATCGAATAACATGATGCGTGGGAAGCAATGTCTGCAAGACAACTTCAGAGGCAGAATTCTCTTCATTCACCAACTGTACGGCCTCGACCAAACGATGATACGCTCTCTCGGCTGTCCGAAAATCAGGAAAGTGCAGTCCCCCATCAGCATTAGGGATTCCCACAAATTGCACGGATGGAAACGGGTCAACATGAAACAGCAGTTCTGTCCCAATGAGGATATCGATGTTCTTGTTATGAAAATCCTTTAGGATCGTGTTTTCCTGTAAGATAGTCTTGACCGTTTCTCGATCAAAGCGGGCAACACGGGCATGAGGAAGCTTCTCTTGAACCACGGCCTCAAGTTGTTCGGTTCCATATCCCGAGGCTTCAAGTCGAACCGATTGACACTCAGGACACACCATCGGCGGAACCTGAACAGCCCCGCAATACGAACACCGCAGACGAGCCGGCTTTTGATATAATATGAGCACCACTCCACACCGTACACATTGCGGAACATGCCCACAATCCTTACATGTCAATGAACGGGAAAATCCCTTACGGTTTAAAAATAAGATCACCTGTCCTTTGTCTTCTAATGTCCGTTTCATTCCTTTCATCATTCTCTGTGACAGAATGTCTCCATACTGAACCTCACGCAAATTCACGACTTCTATGTTGACAGGTTTTCGAACACGGTGTTCCTGAACCCTCTTGGCCTCCTCAACTTGTCCTAGTTGAGAAAACGTTTCGACCGAATGATGGGAAGATCCAAGCACCAGCAGCGCCGGCTCTAATGTAGCGCGCATCCTTGCAACATCTCGTGCATGATAATACGGACTTTGTTCATCTTGGAATGATGCATCTTCTTCTTGATCAACCCAAATGACACCGACAAACGAAAGTGGGACAAAAATAGCCAATCGCGTCCCAATCACCACATCACATTGGCCATCCTGAATGGACTGCCAAACCTGAGACCGACCCTGTGCCGAAAGATCACCATGATATTCCGCAACACGCTCTCCCCATGTTGCTCTCAACCTCTCGACGACACGTGAAACCTGTTGCACTTCTGGACAAAGCACTAGCACTGTACGTTGATGATAAAGCGTTTCCCAAATAACGTTGCCTAGGCATCTTTCTCGGATAGACTGTGACGCATGAAGAAGCATTTCATCATTTCGTCGAGTTGAAAGCGCCAGGCGAACCTGCTCCAACCATAAAACCTCACCATCGGCATGCATGACGTTGGAAATCGGCACGACGTCACGGCCCCCTGTCCGAGAATCTTCCAAGGAACTTAGGACGGCAGAGCGAACATTCGGTGTCTCGATGGCGTTCTCTGGACTATCTCGCACCCATTCGACTTCCTGAATAAGCCTCCGACGCTTGAGCCCAGTCAAGGCGGCCTTGTTGCCATTGATCGCTTTCAGAAGCGTTGCAACGGTTAAGCCCTTGGGTGTCTTTGCCAAACGCGCAAGGATCGCGGATTGATCGGAAGAAAGTCGTGCATGCCCCATCGCCAGTCTTCCTTCCTCCGTAAGCACGACGCGCTTAGCTACACGATTCGAGGCTACTGGCGGGAGAATGAGTCGAAGACCGGAACCTGGAGGAGCAAGGTAATAGGTTTCGACTTGATTGGCTAATTGCAGCAACACCGGGCTCAGAGATGAATCTGAGGGTGCATCGACTATCGCGGTAACTTCGCGGAGATCATGCCGAGAGAACCCTTCTCTCACAGATTGGGCAGCGAAATCCTGAAATAATTTAAATACGAGTCCTTGTGCAGAGGAACGCCCTAGCGGAACCAGCACGCGACTGCCCACCTGAACCCGATCTGTCAGACGCACAGGAATCCGATAGGTGAACACTCGATAGCGGCGTTGAGGAAAAACAACATCAGCAAACATGGCAACCTCGTTATACCAGGAAGTCTGCCAATCATGTGTAGTTGAAAGCACAAAAAGAGGGAAGAATGAGAAGCAAAGATCAGAGACACAGAGTTCAGAGCAGACAGAGGTCAGAGTCCAGAACATGGGGACACCACGACTCGAAACCCCAGATCGAGGCTCCTGCCGCCCGGGGGGTCGTGGAAGCGGTACGCACACCGCACGTTGCCCTCAGGGCTGACGAACGACCCGCCACGAAACACACGGGTGTTTTCGCTCTTCGGATCCTCTCGTTGCCTTCGGCCCTCGTCATCGGATGGGTATGGATAGTTCCCGTGCAGACTGCGCGTCCACTCCCAGACATTGCCGCTCATGTCTTCCATTCCATACGGACTGACACCACTGGGAAAACAACCCACGGCACTCGTGGTGTTGATGCCCGTTTCCCGGTAGTTGGCTTTAGTGGGATCAGGCTCCTCTCCCCATGGAAAGTTTCGCCCATCCGTTCCTCTGGCCGCTTTCTCCCATTCCGGTTCGCTGGGAAGGGTGACAATCCATCGAGGGCTGCCACCTTGCCCGTTTCGCAGGAGTGTGGCAAGAGATTCAGGAGTTTCAGCCCATTCCCGCAATCTCCGAGTCAACCAGGTACAATAGGCCATCGCGTCGTTCCAGGTTACTCGAACGACAGGATGTGTTGCCACACCCTTTAAACATTCAGGGTCTCGGGGTACATATTGTGCTTGGTCGACAAACGCTTTGAACCGGGCCACGGTGACAGGGTATCGGCTCATGTAAAAGGTCGATACATTGATTTTATGTTGAGGGTGCTCGCGATCATAGCCCTCGTTTTCATTTGATCCCATTGTAAACGAACCTTCGGGAATTTCCACAAACCCTAGTAAATTCTCTTTCGGTAAAAACCAGGCATCCTCCCGAAATCGGGGGTCGTGGAGTCGAGACAGCGTATCACCCGCCCGCACACGTAATGTTCCCGATGCGACCATCGATGGGTTAGTGAGAAGATGAAGTAACAGTTTGGCCTGCTCTTGCTTGAGTTTTTCATCGGGTTGTTCCAGTTCGAGTAAGGCCGACCCTGCCAATTCCGACCCAGCCAGAGCATTTTCTCCTTTGCCAAATTCGGTAGATAGCCACTTCAGAAACTTTTTTGCAAAAGGCGAGTAATCGACTTGCGCAATGCCGTAAATCAGGAGAAAGACTTCTCGCCACCACGGATCATTCACATATGGCTGCAACACAGAAAAAGCGTGCTCTCGCTCCTTCGCAAGCCAACGCGCAGCCAAAAACTCCTGAAATGTCAGGTGCAGGAATTGGAAAAGCTCGGCCTTCTCTTCTAAAAGCCCACCACGCAGTCGAACTGACACCAGCAACTGAGTCAACACTTCTTCAGAAAGTTCGGTGCCGAGGATCTCTTTGACGCGTTCTTCCGCAACAGCGGCCCCTGCTCGACCGCCGCTATGCATTTCGACCGCCAGCTTAGCTAACCAGTTGCGTTGCGCCTCCCACGGACCACCCCATTCCACGAGTTCCTTTCGCGCCTCATCTTCTCGAACGTATTGGGCTTGCAAGATGACCTTGACGCACGCCTCATAGAGCTTCGCTCGTTCACGAGGTAATTCGGTGTCCCCCCATTTCACACTCACCACCATGGTTGTTAAGAGGGGTGAGTTTACCAGGGGCAGAAGGTCTCGATGAGCCCTCAGGCTATTAATATGCTGGATCGCATCACAGAGTTCCCGACTTCGTGCCTCAACTTCCCCTGGATAAAGCTGACCACACCACTTGCACACAAGAGCAGAAAGCTGTTCATTATTTAATGGCTGGACATCAAGTCGCAAGACATCCTCGCCAAATACGGCGTTCTCCCGATAGCCAACCTCGCGAGCCGTAACGAGAATCTGATTTCCCGGAAAATCGCTATAGAGTTCCTCGATCTGTTGCCGGATGATTCCTTTTTGCTCACGGCTGACCACCTCATCCAACCCATCGAGCATTAACAGGCAGCCTCCGCCCCGCAACAGCCTGGCAAAGAAATCTTCGGACTCGGAAAAACCGGGAAAATGTTTCTTGAGATGCCAAAAGATAAAATGAGACAGTGTCCCCAAATCGGGAGTCAGTAATTGTTCGGACGGCGTGACATCACACAACCGTTGATAGTTTCTGAAATATCGCAGCGGTATGATCAACGGAATGAGTGCATGTTTACCTTCGGGAAATCGTATGGGGGGAGCATCGGTTGGTAATTTTTCACCCGTCGCGCTTGCCACGAGGCCTGCCGCAAGATATGACAGGATGGTACTTTTTCCCGAACCAGGCCCGCCGATAATCGCCACTTGATCGTGGAGGGTTAATACGTCACAAGAGTCGACGAGGCTCCCCTCTCCATGACGCATTTCGCTTTCGTCAAATTGAGATGAAGACAGGTGACCTTTGGTAAGCTTCAGATGTGTGGTCGCCGTCTCCGAATTTCTTCGGGGGGCCTGCCGAAGACTTAAAGAGATAAAAATGTTCGGCAGGGTTTTAACTGGTTGCCCCTGTCGGTTTGACGTGTGTTCAGCACCCCATAATCTTGCCTTTCCATAACGATCATTAACCCAAGAAAGATACCTGTTCAGCCGCTGTTTGAAATTATCCTCTGTCAGGCGGCCTTCTCCACTTGGCGATTGATAAAAATTATAGATCTCCACAAAGACGTTACCGGCCACAGCCACGCCAGGAGAATGGACGTGTTGTTCATTAATGTATGTTCCTGCCTGAATCGCCGGACTATGGTCACCAGTCGTCTGGACACTGTCTTTCATTTCTCGGACAACAGCAGATTTCTCCCCCCCTCCCATCGCCCCCTCTCCCTGCACAATGGCCCCGCTGCCTTTTAGGATGGCTTGATATGTTTCCTGTGAAAGATGTCGTTCTTTTCTCAATATTTCCAACAATTCTTGAGCCAGCGGAATGATTGGGTCACCTTCTTTGAACGAGAATGCCTCCAATTCTTCACGCAACACCTCGCGTCGGCTAGCTGATTGCGGTTTTTTCTCGACACCCGCTATCGCACCTTCGATATCACTTTCTTCGGTATCTCGCTCCATGAGTTTCGCTTTGAGCGCTTCATAGCCATCTTTGACCATCTCACTGCCCACGACCGCAGCCGCGGCCATGAATGCACCGAGGATGAGTGTCACTGGATCCATATTCTCTTCACCTACCTGGCTATAAGGTCCGTTGACTTCCGCGACTGTCAGTGTAGCGGGAAAAACTCAATCGTCAAGATGTTCCTGACTACGAATACACTCATCAAAGAGGTGATAAGCCCATCTTGCGGCTTTCATTACAAGCGCCCTAGTAGGTTAGCCAACTCCAAATCTGATAGACTATTGCTATTATGAGCACTGGACTTCCTCATCAAAGAATGCCTGTCCTATTACGTTTGCTAGTCCTAGTTTTTTCAGTTGGATTAGGTGGGGTACTGCTTGGGGGAATCGGCATACAACAGGTTGAGGCACGCGGAGGAATCTTAAAAAAACACGCTCCATCTCTTATCCCCGTCGTCACACCGCCTCCTTTTCCACACATGCAACCTGACCGGAATCTCGATGAGCAACCTGAATACCAACTGCCTGAAGAGCCTGACGAATTCGACAAACGAGAAATAGAAGCGTTTTACGACTGGCGGAATGATATGTTTTTTCGTCGCTTTGATATGACCGGATCAGGGGCCGTGAATTACATGACGGCCAGGCGGACGTACAAGGTTTGGCTCGATGACTATGGAACCCCTTCGGTCATTACGGTGGCGGACCCGTTGTTCTATTGGATCGACCTTAATAACAATGGACGATTTGAACAAGAGTTAGGTGAAATATGGGTCGACTCTTATGAAGATGGGCTGACAGGCAATGAAAAACCCTATGACAATAGCGACTTACAGGACGCACCCTCGGAAATTCCTTTATGGTCGGCCCCGACTCCTAATGCTGGACAATAGGACATGACATGGACAACCAAGAAAAATCTGACAACGCTCAACCTACTGGCTCCTCTGAACCAAAGAAACGGATTAATACGCAAATCCATCGGCGCAGTAAGGCCAAAGCGGTCTACCCCCTCTCTGACGAATGGGAAGATTCCTCTTCATCATCGCCTCCCAAACAACTCCGCATGCCTTCCTCCAATATGAATAAAACTGGCCCTGACCGCTCCGAAGAATCTGAAGAAACATAAAATCATCAGAAAACTCAGTGAGTTTCTCTTTAAAGTCTAGATGAGGATTGAGAAGTATAATTTGGAGTATCCCTCCCTGTAGGTGGCTTACAGCAAATCTACCGTCGCGACTTCTTTACCTGCCACTTCCTTTTTGGGAATTAAAACATGGAATTGTCGTGAGCTGATGTCTCGGGAATGACTTGTAAGACATCCCAGTGCTCCACGACTTTTCCACGTTCATCAAAACGGAATATATCGATGCTCGCATAATCATCATACCCTGGCCATTCTTGATAACCATGAAGAACGACATAATTTCCTTCAGCGATGACTCGCTTAAATTGAATTCGCTTGCCAGGGTACTTGTTGGCAATATTTTCGAAAAACTCAATGAAAGCTTCTTTCCCATCACCCACAAGAGGGTTGTGTTGAATATAGACGTCGCCAACATACCGCTCTATGTCTTCGGATGACTTGCACTGATTAAACATCAAATCGTAGAAGCCCATGGCGTTCTTTTTATTCTGTTCAAGTTGCTCATTCATGACAGCAATCCTCCAGCAGCAGAGATAATGTTACGAAAATCCTCAAAGCAAACACTGCCAAATAACGGTGTGTCGTCCGACACCTCAATGACAACTGATACAGACTAACGACACCGCAAGAAGTATCAGAAATAGATATACCCCTGTATCTCTTTCGATAACATTCCTGTCTAAACTCATTATCCACCCAAAAAAATTCAAATAAAATCAATTAGTTATTTATATATTCAGTATGGGATCACTTCTTGCTGTTGGTTAATAGCAACGAGTGAGGCTCAAGGCATGAACCTGTCTGTACAGCCATATGACAGTGAAGTGGACAACGAGTATTCACACGCCTTTGACCTCTCGATAAAGCAAACGAGGAGGGAATGAAGATGTTACGAGTGGCCACGTTCAATATCGAAAACCTTGATGACAAATCGGATGACAAGAACCCGCCATTGGAAGTTCGAGCTCCCATTCTCCGTGGAGCACTTCGGCGCCTCAATGCCGACATCCTCTGCTTACAAGAAGTTCATGGTCAAGAACTCCCGGAACATACGTCCAATAACCCGAAACGGTCATTGTCCGCATTGGACGCGGTGCTGCAAGGAACGGAATATGAGATGTTTCACCGGGTCCATACCGTGACCGCTGGTGGAGAGGCCTACAATGAACGAAACCTTGTTATTTTGTCGCGATATCCCATTTCGGCATCAGAACAATACCGAAATACGCGCATTGACGAACTGCTTTATCGACGGGTCACTGCCATACCCAAGGAACCAGAGGCGAAAAAGGTGGGATGGGAGCGTCCAATCTTGCACGCAGATATTCAACATCCTCAACTTGGCACAATACACGTGCTGAACCTGCACCTGAAATCAAGACTCGGAACACCCGTTCCTGGGCAAAAAGACGGATTTTTATGGAATAGTGCGGCCGGGTGGGCTGAGGGAAGCTTTCTTTCAGCCATTAAGCGCGTAGGACAAGCACTGGAGACACGGGTGGTCATTGATGATTTGCTTGAGAGTAATCCTGACGCAAAAATTATTGTCTGCGGAGATTTCAATGGCGAACCAGGCGAAGTCCCGGTCGAAGCGATCTGTGGAAAGGTCGAAAATACCGATAACCCCAATCTACGGGCAAATGTGTTAATTCCCTGCAGTCTCTCAATCCCTGATTCCGTTCGTTTTAGCCACTATCATCACGGACAGGGAAACCTTTTGGACCATATGGTGATCTCACAGTCACTGGTACCGTTCTTTATGCGTGCCATGATTTATAATGAGAACCTTCATGACGAAAGCCTCCCTTTCAGATTCGATACGAAATATCCAGAGTCCGACCACGCCCCGTTTGTGTCAGAATTTGCAGAAGCCTAGGCCTGGCGAATAGTATCCATCAATAATATTTTCAAAACCTGAGCATTCAAATAAGTGAATCTTAGCCCCATTCATCTCTCCCACATTAAATCTTCCCTTTTTTCTAAACTCTATGACCTTAAAAAAGTCTTATGAATCAGCTATATTGAGACTATTTGGCTAGGCTTAGGTCTTTTGTTCCATTGATTAGCAAATTTTTCAGGTGCTACGATGCACGATTCTCAGAGGAATACGGCCTTTTGACTTTATGGAGGTCCATATTTTGGCCGGTTTTGACCTATTTTTAGAATACCTTAGCAGCTATTCAGCGATTCTGGTTTTTATCGTCATTGCCCTTGGATTTGGTGTGGTGACCCTTGTCTTATCGTATTTAGTCCAGCCCAAATACCCGGAGACGGAAAAGCTCAGCACCTATGAATGCGGTAGCGAACCATTTTCAGACTCACGCATGCCGTTCCCAGTTCGGTATTATGTCATTGCCATGCTCTTTGTGATTTTTGATATTGAAGTGATATTCCTCTATCCCTGGGCCATTACGTTTAAGCAAACTGGGTTGATTGGGTTCATCGAAATGATGATTTTTATTGGGCTGTTTGTGGTGGCCTATGTATATGCCTGGAAAAAAGGGGCGCTAGAATGGGATTAGTACAAATTGGAAAGCCTGACAAAGACGGTGATCTCGGGATTATCACGTTAACGTTAGAAAAAGCCGTGAATTGGGCTCGAAAAGGCTCGTTGTGGCCAATGACATTTGGCCTCGCCTGTTGTGCCATTGAAATGATTGCGGCTGTGTCCGCACGATACGATATCGACCGGTATGGGGCCGGCGTATTTCGGGGCTCACCTCGACAGTCGGACCTCATGATTGTCTCAGGCACCGTCTGCCGTCGAATGGCACCGGTGATTCGAAAAGTCTACGACCAAATGCCTGAACCCAAATATGTCATTTCCATGGGATCATGTGCGACCTCTGGCAATATTTACGACAGCTATAGTGTGGTGCAAGGCGTCGATCGCTTTGTGCCTGTGGACATCTATGTTCCAGGCTGTCCGCCGACACCCGAAGCGTTATTTGATGGCATTTTGAAGCTTCAAGATCGCATCATGCAAAAACGCGTGTTCACCAAACAGCCTGAGCAGGTCAAAGTCTAGTAATAAATAAAGAAGGTATACGAGCGAAGACTGACAGACTGTATGCATGCAATAGCCGAACAGATTCAACAACAATTCCCCAAGGGTTTTGTCAAAGCTGAGGAATGGCGGGGAGACCTGGCCATTACCGTGAAACGGGAAACGCTCCACGACATCTGTAAATTTCTTCGTGAAGATCCAGCCATGGATTGTGATTATATGGTTCATGTCAGTTCCGTGGACTGGCCTGACGAAGAGGAACGGTTTGAAGTCGTCTATGAAGTCCAATCTATTCGAAAGCGGCATCGTGTTCGCATTAAAGCCAGGGTTCCTGAACACGATTGTATTGTTGATTCGATGGTTGACTTATGGAAAGGCGCTGAGTTTATGGAGCGGGAAGTCTTCGATATGATGGGCATTCGCTTTGCGAATCACCCCGATCTTCGTCGAATTTTGATGCCGGACGACTACCCAGAGGGCTATCCTCTTCGCAAAGACTTCCCTCTTCAAGGAAAAGGCTGGCGAGACACCTTTGATTTCTTGGATGATCCAGCATAGGAGTAAAAACGTCTCTCGTGAATCGTCTCTCGTATTTCGCATTAAAAGAAAACCGTAGTTAATTTTTTATAGAGTACGATCGACAAGAAACGAATTACGAGCAACGAGCTAAGATATGGCACACCGCATGGAAGACCAACGGGAAACGATCTACAAGGTCGATCCCGAACATCCTGAAACCGAGTCGCTTCCGACTCTACGGACAGAAGAGCTTCTTCTCAATATGGGTCCTCAACACCCGAGCACCCACGGCGTGTTGAAAGTGATCTTAGAGCTTGAAGGTGAACGGATTGTCAAATCCACTCCAGTGATGGGCTACTTACATCGTGGCGTAGAAAAATTAGCTGAAGCGGGTACCTATCATCAATTTATCCCGCACACGGATCGGCTGGATTATGTGTGCGCGATGTATAACAACTTTGCCTATTGTCGAGCGGTTGAGAAATTGATGGATATGACGGTTCCCGACCGTGCGGAATACCTTCGAACCATTGTCGCAGAAATCCAACGAATTATTGGACATCTATTCTGGTTGGGTACGCAAGCCCTCGATATTGGGGCTATGACGGTCTTTTTTTACACGTTCCGCGACCGCGAGATCTTACTGGATTGGTTTGATGAACTCTGCGGAGCACGATTAACTACGAGTTGGTATCGGATTGGAGGCGTGGAACGAGACTTAACCGATTCATTGATCAAAAAAGTTCGAGACTTCGTGGATTATTTCCCGCCGAAGATTGATGAATATGTGGTGTTTCTCGACAAAAATCGCATTTGGCTAGCTCGAACCGTCGGGGTCGCAACTATTTCCGCTGAAGAGGCACTGAGTTTTGGGCTCAGCGGTCCTTCGCTTCGAGGGTCCGGAGTTGATTATGACCTGCGAAAATATGAACAGTACGGGGCGTATCCGAAATGTGAGTTTAGTGTCCCCGTCGGGAAAAATGGCGACACCTACGATCGATATTGGATTCGAATCGAAGAAATGCGGGAGAGCATCAAAATTATTCAACAATGCATGGATCAAATGGAGCCAGGGCCTGTGATGGCGGATGTCCCAAGTGTGACATTACCTCCCAAGGATCGAGTCTTTAAAAACCTCGAATCCATGATTCAACAATTCAAACTCTTTTCTCAAGGGTTTGATGCCCCGGTAGGAGAAATCTACTGCGGAACTGAAGCCCATAAAGGTGAACTCGGGTTTTATATTGTGAGTACCGGTGGAGGCCAACCCTACAGGATGAAGATTCGATCACCATCGTTCATTCACATGGGCGCTTTCGATAATATGTCACGCGGATATATGATCTCCGATGCTATCACCATTTTCGGAACGTATGATATTGTGATGGGTGAATGCGATCGGTGAAAAATATACATGCACAGTGAAGGATGGAATAGGCACACGTAATATATTTGCACTTTGAAATTCAAATCTTTCATGTGTGCAAAGAGGTGAACTTATGGGATTGAAACCAGTTACATCACCAGATATAGAAGCTGCAACGATTGAACTCACACTCGATGGGGAGACCGTCACGGCCAAAGAGGGCGTCTCACTCTACGATGTCATTTCAAGCACAGGGAAAATTGTTCCGGCCATGTGCTATCACTATACATTTGACCCATTCGGATCCTGCGGAATGTGTCTGGTTATGCAGGAAGGCAAAAAAGCCCCTGTCCGTTCCTGTACAGCCAAGGCGGCGGCCGGCATGGTGATTCGAACGGAAGGTGAGGATTTATTTGCGGCTCGGAAGAAGGGTGTGGAAAAGCATCTGTCTGTTCACCCCCTTGATTGCCCGGTATGTGATGCAGACGGTCATTGCGAACTCCAAGACATGGCGTTTGAGCACGGTGTCACCGACCTGGCCAACGCCAAGCAAAAGAATATCCCTGAAGATACACGCAGTCTCGTCCTCGATTTTAATATGAATCGATGTATCGCCTGTGCTGAGTGCATTAACATTTGCAAGGACGTCCAACGTATCGATGCGTTGCAATTCATGAAAAAAGGTGGATTTACTCAGGTTGTCGCAAAAGGCGATCAAGCTCTGGAATGCGAGTTTTGCGGAGATTGCCTGGCTGTTTGTCCCGTTGGGGCTATCACCAATAAATATTCAAAGTATGCCTATAAGCCCTGGCAGCTCAAAAAAACGACCACCACCTGCAATTACTGTGGTGACGGATG
>BQIU01000059.1 GCA_021603905.1 Nitrospirales bacterium | reverse complement strand
CGGCGCCATTATGTTTTGGACCATTGCCAGCTTGGTGGGACAAGACATTATTATTTACGGAAAGTCTGTGTTAGGACTATCGGACTCAAAAACTGGGCTCCCCTTGGCAGCGTTTGGCGTTGGCATTGGCATCGGCGCGGTCCTTGCCGGGAAATTGTCCGGAGCCAAAGTTGAATATGGACTGATTCCGTTAGGCGCGGTCGGGATCAGTGTGTGCCTACTGATTCTTGGGTTCACCACGCCCCAGATGTTCGGGACACTCCTTTGGATGTGTTGCCTCGGCATCGCAAGCGGATTCGTCGTCGTTCCGATCAATGCACTCATTCAGTGGCGCGCGCCTCAAGATCAACGAGGGGCAGTGATCGCCATGTCAAACTCAGCGGTATTTAGTGGAGTGTTGATAGGGTCGTTGAGTGCCGGACTGTTCTCAGGAATTGGCCTCAGTACCAGCGCCATTCTGATTGTCTCTGGAGGATTCACCTTGTGTGCCACCATATGGGGGCTGACACTGTTGCCCGATGCCTTTCTTCGAGTCGTCTTAAGCCTCTTTACCAATACGTTTTACCGGCTGACCATTTTGAATCGTGAACATGTTCCTCCAGAAGGCGGTGCCCTGCTCGTAGCAAACCACGTGTCCTTTATTGATGGATTATTGGTCTTGGCCAGCCTTGATCGTCCGGTGCGATTCATTATTGACCGATACTACTACGAGCATCCACTCTTTCGCCGTTTAGCTCACATTATGGGTGCGATTCCGATTTCATCGACCGGCACTCCACGAGAAATTCTCACCGCTCTTCGCGAAGCAGGACGTCATTTGGATGATGGCCATTTAGTCTGTATTTTTCCAGAAGGTCAAATTACACGAACAGGCGGGTTGCTCCCATTCAGGCAGGGCTTTGAACGAATCGCCAAGGGCCGTAATGTCCCGATTATCCCTGTTCACCTTGATCGCGTGTGGGGAAGTATCTTTAGTTTCATTGGCGGGAAATTTCTGACGAAACTTCCCGAGCGGTTACCGTATCCAGTCACAGTCTCATATGGAGTCCCCCTCCCCTCTGACACATCAGCTCCTGCAGTTCGAAAAATTGTCCAGGAAATGGGAGAAGCCGCTTGGTATAGACGTAAACCCAGCACCCGGCCATTACATCATTCGTTTGTCTGGGCCATGCGTCGTCATCCCTTTCGATATGCCTTTGGAGACGTCACACGCCCCAAAGTCTCCTGCCTTGAAGCCCTTACTGGAGCTATGGCATTAGCACGTGCCCTTCGTCCTCATTGGGAAGGACAACACACTGTGGGAATCTTACTTCCAGCCAGTGTGGCTGGAGCGCTTACGAATGTTGCCGCCACGCTTTCAGGTCGTACAACCGTCAATCTCAATTTCACGGCAGGACAAAGAGGAATGGAGTCTGCAGCCAAGCAAGCCAGCCTCCAGACAATTGTCACCAGCCGCCTGTTCGTCGAAAAAGCGAAGCTCGACCTTCCTGAAACTCTGACGATCATATGGCTTGAAGATATTCGGAAAACAATCACGTCAGTCGAAAAACTGATCTCCATGGCCCTTTCGCTCTTTGCTCCCATGACGCTCCTCGAGCGAAGTGCAGGCGCCGTCTGCCGTCCGACGATGGATGATCTCGCCACCATTATCTTCAGCAGCGGAAGCACCGGAGATCCCAAAGGCGTGATGTTGAGCCATTTTAATATTGACTCCAACGTGGAAGCCGTGGCCCAATCGCTCCATATCGATAAACGAGATCGTATACTTGGAATTCTGCCATTTTTTCATTCATTTGGATATCTTGCGACGCTGTGGTTTCCAGCAATTCATGGTGCTGGTGTGGTCTTTCACCCTTCGCCGCTCGATGCCGCCGCCATTGGAGAGCTCGTCCATCAACATCGCATCACTGTACTTCTGACTACCCCCACATTTCTCCAGCTCTACTTACGACGATGCACACCTGACCAGTTCGGCGCTCTTCGAATGGTCGTCACTGGTGCAGAAAAGCTCTCCAATCGATTGCTCAGTGCATTTGAAGAACGATTCGGGATTCGTCCCATTGAAGGATATGGCGTCACAGAATGCTCACCAGTCATTGCCGTGAATTGTCCAGACTTTCGAGCGGCCGGGTTTTTTCAACCGGCATCTCGTCTCGGCACCGTTGGACAACCACTTCCCGGCGTCTCAATCAGTATCGTCGATCCGGACTCGTTTGAACCAGTCCCAGTAGATTCTCCTGGCATGCTTCTGGTGAAAGGACCCAATGTCATGAAAGGGTATTTAGGGCGCGAAGACCTGACCGCAAAAGCCATGCATGACGGGTGGTACATCACTGGGGACATTGCGAAGGTCGACGAAGACGGATTTATTGCGATTACTGATCGACTCTCTCGATTTTCAAAAATTGGAGGAGAAATGGTACCGCACGGAAAAGTGGAAGAAGCGCTGCATCATGCTGCAAATGCCGAAACACAGGTCTTGGCCGTCACGTCTATACCGAATGAAAAAAAAGGAGAACAATTAGCCGTTCTGCACATGCTCGATGATGAAGCAATCGCAGAAATTCTTGACAAGGTCTCCGCAAGCGGACTACCGAATCTTTTCATTCCCCGAAAAGATCACTTTATCAAAGTAGAACAACTTCCCGTACTAGGCACAGGCAAATTAGACCTCCGTGCTTTAAAGCAAATAGCGAAGGACAACCTTTGTCCATCGAACTAATCCGCAGAACTTGCAATCAGCCCATCACTCAGAATTTTCCCACCGTTTTTGATTTTCTGGATAAATCCTGGTCACGATTGGACAGTAGGACAACAAAACTTTATTAGGAATTCGTACGTTCTCTACCACACTTCCAGCAGGTTGTGAACTCGCCAGAATGTTGTTCACCGCAACCGACGCAGGTCCATGCCGAGTCTTCTGACGGCGAAGCGTCATCCCATTTATCTAATATGTCTTTGGCTTTCTGATACTCATCATCATTGACCACCCAGAGTTCAGGAAAGACTTCAGCAAACGGCACTTCGCCCGCAAGCGAAGATCCCTGTTGATTTTTAACCGTGCAGAGGATGCCTTCTTGATCGAGAATGTCCTTGCGCGATTCAACTTCAATGAGACTATTCGAAACAAAGAGTTTAAGCACTGCTAATCCTCTATCAGAAAACAGGCCCATTTTGGAAGCTTATAGCCGATTCAGTTAATTTGCCTACCCTTGAAGTGTTTGATACCGCATTGAGAGTACGTATGATTCAGCTGCACGTATTTAGATTCGCTATAATGGATCGCATTGAGGTTCTAGGGTGAAAAAGCATGACCAATATGATCACGACAATGTGGTCAAGAAAATTACCGTCTCCATATAGAAAACAACCGCCAGGAAATAAGCTGATCAAAGGGTAGGCGTGTCATGCAAATTCAGTAGTGGATTAGCAGCTCTCTCAATGTTCAAACTCTTACGGAATAAAAAAGGAAAATCCACCACTAAACAACCAGGCGTTCAATCCCACATTTCGAGACCCCGTATTGGCATTGGAGATATGGTGATAACGCACACTCGTCGTAAGCGCAAACTGTTCGGTCACAAAATAGTGCAGGCCAGGCCCAGTCTCCAGAACAAAATTAAATCGCTGGCTCTGCTCGGGAATCTTGGGAGCCAAGTCTGTCCACAACATGCCGGCTCCGATATCCCAAAATGGCATCCAAGGGCCAAACGACAAGAAGTTGTACTTCACAACAAGAGAACCGCCAAAGGCGTACGCTGTGAAAGGCTTTGAATAACGAGCCCCCAGCGGCTCTGCAAGCACTTCGATATTTCCACTCAACCACCCGGCATCAAATTCGTCAGTCAAAATCATTCCGATTTGAGGAAGCACAAAGACGGCTCGCTGATTCGAGGAAGGCTTAGTCCCATCCAAACTATTTTCTTTCCAATATCCGCCAATCACTCCCAGCTCAACGGTACCTTTTTTCACCGTATCACGTGCTTCAAATTCAGCAAAAGCCGAGGCCGGATGAATGGGCAACAGACACAACAGAAGCAGGACAACGCTCCGCATCCAGTTAAGGACGACTAATTGAAAGAAACAAACATCCATGTTCATCACAACAATTCCTCACCTATCAGAAATCACCATCAAGAAATTTGGCAGAACGCCACATCTTATCCTTGGGGCCTGGCTCGATCAACTCTACAAAATTTCAGCAACAAGCACGAGATTTCACAAATCGAAAGGAATAAATCAATGATATTCTCTGCAAGGTTCAGTACAATAAAGCACGTTTCATT
This sequence comes from Nitrospirales bacterium, assembly GCA_021603905.1. Classification (GTDB taxonomy): domain Bacteria; phylum Nitrospirota; class Nitrospiria; order Nitrospirales; family UBA8639; genus JAGQKC01. The sequence goes on along the minus strand of BQIU01000059.1, from coordinate 23,610 downwards.
CACTTCACTGCAACAATGTCACATCCACACACATCACAATCGGCCAATGACATCGATCAGTTCGTCGGCATCATCGCGCGTATCAATACTGCCATGCTGACCTTAGACCAGCTCATCATCCGCACGCACAAACTCAGCACTAAAACGAATGACATTCCTGATCCGTCGCGCCAATCATCCTAAACAAACCCAATACATCGCCTCACGGCAAAACAATCACATCATCGAGGAGAATGTAATTTCAACCAATAGGAGACTAAGGACACGAACAGCAGACAAAAAAAGAGCCTTACTCTGTCAAGAATAAGGCTCTTTTTTCTAGATTGTGCGTGTGACCCTATGCGAGCTGGCCTTTCCACCACCGCCATCCAATCAAACCCATCAATCCGCTCCCAAAGAGCAAAATCGATGACGGCACGGGAACCGGCGCGTGCGCAACACTAATGGGCTCTGATAAGGCATAGAATGGACGGGGACCAGAGGACGGAAACGAACCTCGATCAATCCATAACGCATTGCTTAATCCTTCAATCCCAAGTGTCGAACTGGAAGAGGGATCGCCCAACACGTTACTTATCGATTGCGTACCATCAGTACGCGATCCTGTCCAGATAGCCCGAGCATTCGAATTACCAAACTCATTAAAATTAATAGGAGCAAGGAGAGATCCATCCCACATATCCGCAAAGCCTGTGGCCACAAGCGCGCCACCCAAATTATAGACAAGTGTCGACACCACGGCATTGTCCAAAGCCGCAACAGTTTCAGTTGAGGCAATGGCATTCCAAGACATATCGCCTAAAGGTGAGCCGAGACCAATTCCAGCTGAATCCGCCGCACCTTGGACGAAGGCATTATAATCCCCAATGTCCGTGGATACCGCATTGCGAGTCCCACTAGTACTAAACGCTAACTGATAGCTATCCCCAGGGTTTAGACCTGTGGGCATCAGGATCGGCATCGCATAAGTTGACGTAATTCCGCCCCAACAGACGACACTGAAGACACTCAAGAAGAAATACATTCGCAAACGGTTCAATTGGATACGACAGACGTTCATACTGGCCTCCCTGCCACATGATTCAGACATGACGTTTTAGACGTGTACGGATATGGAAGTAAGAGAATTGTTACCCCACATACCGATGTAAGGTTTCACTCTACATCAAACAACACCTCTGTCAACTGGCTCATCTTCACACCGGCTTCAATAGCCATGAGGCCTGCGAACCTCCCATTCTCTTCATAGATCCCTTCATCCACTTCCTTCCTCACTTGTTGTCCCACGTATTATTCATGAATAAATTTCAGAAAATTCAGGACTTTTAGAGGAGCATACGCCCCAGCAACTTGCCCGACTTTAGACTTGATCTCTGCATTTAAGACCTGCCCAGTCAGTACAAGATGTTCATGCGCTGTGGTAATGACGATATTCTTTTCCTCAGGAAATAATGTTGAAAGGTTATGACGGAATGCTTCAATGGGAAGATGAACGACCAACTCCAGAACGGCCGAGAGTTTTTTTTCTTTATCCCACAAAGTTAGCGTGGTATACCCAATCTCCTTTCCAGATAAATACAATTGCGTTGAGCTTAAGATCAGTGAATCGGCTACAGCAGGATTCGCCACCGAGGCATGCGAGAAAGGCAGTGGAAATGCCAACACCATCGCATGGCCCAATGGAATCTGTTTCATGACCACTTTCGAGGTACGAATATCGACCTGCGTTTCGACAGTGGCGGCCCCGCCCTCCTTCGTAACTCGCTTGATCTCCATTTTCTCGACCAACTCTTCCCCTAACACATTCGACGAAATTCCAGTGAGCATAATCACCAGGGCTACGCACAAGAAATATCGAGTGTTCATCATGATGGCTTCCTCCTCCCGCATACATGAATAAAAAATCAGATGAAATAGATCGGCACGGTCAGCATTCGGTAAATTTTGCAACTACAAATATATCCCGCTCAGATATCGACGATACAGGAGCACTGAAAAAGGTATAGAACTGACAAGAAATTCCTTCACGAACGAACCCAAGCATGACATTACTTCATAACTTCCCAGATAGAATTCACAAAGTGTTTATTGGCATCAAAGAGATGCGTCACGATCCGGTATCCACTCTTCACAGCCAACATCTCGATTTCAGCAATCGTATACTTATACGAATGCTCCGTTTGCATTGCTTCCCACGCGTCAAAGGAAAATGTCTTCTTCAATGTAGCAAGACTGACCACCTGCTCTCGAGTACTGTAAATAAAACTTTCAACGGCATGTGTCCTCGGATTATACTGCCCCTGCTGGACATACCATTCTTTGACAAAATTCGCGCCAAGTTTGTTATTCAAAACATCAAGTAGATGAAGATTAAACTTCTCGAACACCCCCGTAGAATCATTATAGGCGGCATACAGGGCCTTCGGGTGTTTCATGAGATCAAACCCGATCATCACGTAGTCACCGACACCCAAGGACTCTCGCAATTTCTGAACAAACTGTTGGGCCGATGGCAGTTCCATATTTCCAATTGTCGAACCCAAAAAAAGCACAAGGTTTCGCCAATTGGATTGTTGGCTTATGGTTCGGAGTCCATCAAAATAATCGGCAGCTAATCCCATCACCGACATACCACTCTGCGAAAACTTCGACTCCAAAGCAATGACGAGATTTTTGACAGCCCCCTCGGATATATCGATCGGAACATATTCGAATGTCAATTGATTCTGAATGAAGTGCTTAAGAAGAATTTGCGTTTTCCCTCCATCACCAGCACCCAGTTCAATCACTCGAAACTCCGTCTTCTCGAGAAGATCAGTAATGGTCTGTTTGTAAGCCTGAAAGATTTCGAATTCGCATTGAGCTGGATGATAGCCTGGTAGCTGCGTAATTTCGGTAAAAATGTCACTGCCTCGATTATCAAAAATCAACCACGAGGGTAAACGCTTAGGTTTTCTTGAAAGTCCTTCCATCACGGCCTGAGCAAATTGCTCATTGGATGATGCCGTGGCGGACCCAGATCGCAAACTATGAAAGGTAAATGGCATAAATATCCTTCTCGTGACTTGATAACATGCAGGATTTGCTCACTCTGACGAGTGCTTGCTAGAGTGTTACGAAACATCCTTCATGCAGTTTTATCATGTTTTCATTCTTCTTATAATTATGAATATTACTTCCTTCCAGCCCCTGACTGAACTCGATTATCGCAATGCCCAAGAGGTTCTCACACACCTCCTCCAACATAAAGACCTTGATCACTATGCCGCAAATTCACCCAGATGCCTAGAGCCATTCGAACAGGTCCTGGACCTTGCCATGCTGGAGGCCTATGAAGACCAGCCCCCCTCTCCGAACGCCCATCTCTTTCTTCAACGGGTTCTCTATCGCATCAATCGATTAAAACTGTTCTGGTATGACAATCTCGAAAACTATATCAATGAGAATTCAGCGTTTCTCTTTTCCCTCCGATCAAAAATTGAGACCATTTGGCAGGCCTGGGAAACCCAGAGCCTTGATATCCCTGCGCTCAAGGGATTAGACATCGAAGCGGCGTTACGCGAACGCACCACAGAGGACCTTGACCCTGAACCATCGCAAATAGGTCTGTTCTTTCGCAACGACATGTCGCAATCCGGATATCGTCATTTACTGGCCATTGCCTCACTCGATGGGTTAGTGGAAGCCAGCCAATTATCACGAGTCATTGGGGGCGTAGGAAACGAAGTTCAATCGATGCTCACAAAAATCTTGATGGAAGAGTATGGAGGGGGAAAGCTCGCGAGAAAACATTCATCCTTTTTTTCAGCAATGTTAGCTGAATTTGATCTGGACACCTCGCCAGAAGCTTACCTTGATATCGTGCCCTGGGAAGTACTCGCCAATATAAATCACAGTTTTACCGTATGTGAGCGGAAAAGAAACTTTTTACGATATATCGGTAGCCTTCTGTATTTTGAAATCTCCGTTCCTGCAGCCTTTCAAAACTACAAATTTGCCGGAGAGCGTCTTGGCTTAAGCGAACAAGCCATCGGCTACTGGGACGTCCACATCAAAGAAGACCTCCGTCACGGCCAATGGATGCTCAACGAAGTCGCCCTGCCCCTTATCACCCGCTATCCGAATTCAGCTTGGGAAATCATCTTGGGCTACGATCAGCAACGACTTCTCAGCACCCGCGCCAGCCAAGCCATCGCCCAATCCGTCCAGCAAGCTGAAAACGTCTTGACCTGAAGTCAAGAAGCTTAGCGGTACCTCCAATTGTTCTCTTCCGTTCCTACTTCTACGTCATGAAGCACAGAGTCAAAAAACGTCTCTAGCTATAGCCGTTTCAAATAACTTCCGACATTTGATGCGTCTTTTTTCGCTGTGGCAGTCTGAAGAGTACAACTGGTTAATTGGATTCGCAATAGTTCTCATTCAATAAGAAATCAAGTACGCTTTACCGTTAACTTTAATCTTTCAAAAAAACCGTTAAACCTTGCTGCAATGAACCCAGCACAACTATTTAGAACAAAAATATATTAGATTTTAATAATGTCATATTTAATGTCGTTTGGATTAACTTGAATCGTTCGCTGACTGTAGGGAATTTCTTGTTCTCCACCTTCGAATGAAATAATTCGATATGCCTTTTCATACGAAAAATCACGAATTTCTCTAAATGTTATTGGCTTTCTTCCTCTAAGCTGGCTCATAGAATCAATATATTTAACCCGATCAAAACTGATATGGGAGCAGAGGCATAGCGATTGATATCGATCAATAACAGTCCTAACAAAGCTCTCTCCATTCTTCATTACATGGCATGCATCAGCCTCAAATAACATGACCATTATGGCTTCACATGAATTTGAGAAATAAGAAGCATAAAAATCACAGGTTGCACTAGTCGTTATTTGACTATTTCTAAAAGGAATCTCGGTACCATCTGCTCAGGTAGTTTCTAGTTAGGGAAGGACATGATCGATATTCAGTTCATCGTCACGGATGGCTACGTTGAATCCTTCGAGGTTGCACGAAAAAGCCGTTTTAAAAGCGAACTTTCCCACGAAGGATAGAATCTGCATTAATTTGTTTCGTAAATTTAAACAAACATTTATAGCCTTCAAGACCACTTATTTAATGCTGTTAATCGTTCATTTATAACCTGTCACTAGGGCCTCCCAGAGTTGCACTGACAAGTTGAATTCAAGTGAAGATATCTACTGAGTTTCGGAAGTAGTGGTTTTCCATAACAAGCATAATCCTATGATGGCGGCGAGGCTCGAGGCAATTAAAATGGCTAGTTTAGCCTCCGATAACATGGCGGAATCCTCAAATGCCAGTGTCGCGATAAAAAGAGCCATCGTAAACCCTATGCCTCCCATAAAACTTAAGCCGATAATCTGTGGCCAAGTAAGGGGGGAGGGAAGTGAGGAACGTCCTAGCGCCACAACCACCCAGGCTCCCAGGCATATACCTAAGGGTTTACCCAGCAACAATCCTAACGCGATACCAAGAGAGAGCGAACTGTTGGCTAAAGTTGACAGGTCTGTCTTGATAACCACTCCTGCATTGGCAAGCGCAAACAGGGGCATGATTGCAAACGTTACCCATGGGTGGAGAGTATGCTCAAGTTTTTGTAGGGGGGGCTGGATTAAGTCGCTGGCGGTTTCGAGAGCTTGGGCTGCATGAATCTGCTCTTCATTCTCCAATACGGAGACACCCGGAACTTCCGATTTTTGAAATTTATTTTGAAACCTCCGACTTTTCTGAGCAAATTCCTTCTTACTCATGGCCGAGGTTGCAGGAATAGTGAATGCCGCGAGGACCCCAGCAATCGTCGGATGAATACCGGACAAGAGGAAAGCCAGCCAAAGACCTCCACAGCCCACGAGGCCGTAAACTAATGGAGACCGAATTCCTGCCCAGTTGATGGCCATCAAGATGATCAAAAAGCTCAATCCCGTGCCCAGACTGACCCATGAAATGTGGGAGGTGTAGAACATGGCAATTACCATGACTGCCCCAAGATCATCGACGATGGCCACAGTAGTCAGAAAAACTTTGGCGGAAAAAGGAATTCTTGATCCCAACAACCCTAGAAGGCCTATGGCGAAGGCAATGTCGGTAGCCATGGGAATTCCCCACCCGGAAATATGGGACGAGTCGATATTGGTCAAGAGAAAGAGAGACGCCGGAACGACCATGCCGCCGATAGCTGCCACAATGGGAAGGAGGGCTTGACGAGGCTCTGACAATTCGCCGATTAAAATTTCACGCTTAATTTCTAGCCCGATCACAAAAAAGAAAATGGCCATCAAGCCATCGTTAATCCACAATAATAATGGCTTTTCTAAAATGTGTGGCCCAATGCCAATGGTGATCGGAAGATGCCAAAGTTCTGAATAGATTTCACGGTAGGATGAATTGGCAATGATGAGCGCTAGGGCGGTAAATCCAAGCAGAATGATTCCACCTGATGCATTTTGTTTCGTGAAATCTTCTAACGGTGAAATGATTTTTTCAATCGGTCGGGATTGAATTGACTGCTTAGCTTCTTTGATGAGATCCATAAACTGCAAGGGCTAGGGATAGCGGTTCTCTTCGAAATTCATTCGCTTTTAAAAATCACTGAGGAAAAGCTGCAGAAACACCTTGTCCTGATACCGCCCCAATGAGTTCGGTTGATGCTAAGACAATTATAAAAGAATGTCCGCTATGAAGGATACCTGTAAAAATCTAGACTTTGATATGCGAGCATATCCGTGTATTGATGCCTTGGCAGTGCTCTCCTGTGACATTAGGCCATGGACAACGATTTCTCTGGTACGCTGTTGATGAGATTCAACCTACCAATTTCATACTCACATTCAATTCACGCTGCAGTATTTCCTTGACGTTTGAATTAATAGACATTCCTCGAAAAGAATGTAATAAAACCATATAACGGTTCATCGACACTGAGATTCCGAGTCCTGAACTCTTTCAAAAGTTCGACAAAAGCAGTTGCGTCTTGTCCGTTTGTCACCTCAAACTGGAGTCCGCTATAGAAATCAATAGCAATTAGGAAAAGGAGTCATCACTAAACTTTATACCTTATGGGGATATGATTGCTAAGAGAAGTGAGCAATCTAGCGATGACACCCCTCCCATTCGACAAATTGATCTATTCATAATGGGTCCACATTCGAAGGACTTTCACGATCTTCTCTTCTGACTAAACTTGATAGACGAGTCGATGTTGCCGCGAATAGGTACCGGCTAAGTCTCCCATCAACTTCTCATAGGAAGGCGGGGTCTTGAATGGATGAGTTTCTAGGAGGGATATAAGTTCCTGAGCTTTGTCTTTGAGTCCACTGGACGCCAATTTCTTAGCATCGCGTTGGGCCTGTTTGGTAAAGACAACTTGCCATTTCACCAACGAACGTCCTTGGCGCATTCCTCAATGGGAATTTTTAGACCTTTCTGAATAGACTTTCGCATGCCTGTGATAGAGAGTAGATAGAGCGTTTCTTCAATCGCTTTCCAATCTTCTTCAGCTAACATCACTGCGTTTGACCGTTTCCCGGTAATCGTAGTTGGCTCATAGGACTCTGCGGCTTCATCTATGAGCCGGTAAAGTTGAGAACGTGCTTGACTCGCTGAAAAAACAGTCGTTGATTTGTGTTTCATATAACAGACCTACAAGTTTCTCTTTTTCGTACGACATCACGTACGCTCAGTCAATGGCTCTCTTTTTTTCCAGAAATTGCTAGGGCAAATACCAAACGAATCAATCTTTGCTCAACCGCCACGCCTTCTTTTTTTCATCTTGCCCACCCTCATCTACCAATTCGACCAAGCCTTCTCGGTGCAGCATTTTAAGCATCTCACTACACGTATGATCTAACTCCGCACTCCCCATACTGTGCAGACCGGCTCGTCGAGCCACTTCTTCTTGGAGAATTCCTTTCCCGTTAGACACAGCATCTGGATGACTTCGTAGGACTTCTAAGACATGATCCTTGAGTTGATGAATAAGTTCTGAGCCACGTTGATGAAGATTCATCGCATCACCTCTCGTAAGATTGCATTATGTAATGATAAAACGCTAGAAAGAAAAATATGGCAAATAGACCGAAGTGGGTTCGCCGAGGATTCCTCTCCCCTATCTGCCATTCCTGACCACTTTACTGCCTGCAATATGGATCTTCCCACTGATCAAACAATATTTCTGTGTTGTTTTGCAACACTACGAACCACAATTGGCCAAAAATGTCTCATGTACGTTGACACGACTATGCGGTAAGGTGAAGAAAAAGGTTGAACCTTCGCCGAGTGTTGAGTCAACCCAAATGTGTCCCCCGTGGAGCTCAACAATTTTCTTACAAATAGCCAGGCCGATACCGGTACCGGAATATTTCTTTTTCGTATGGAGTCGTTGAAAGATAACAAAAATCCGTTCAGCATACTGCAAGTCAATCCCAATCCCATTGTCGCGAACGGCAAATTCCCAATGCTCAGGTTTTTCGATTGCCGACACCTCAATCACTGGCGCATGGTTCCCTCGATACTTCAATCCGTTTCCAATGAGGTTTTGAAATAACTGTTCCAATTGAATGGCATTACCCTCAATGGTTGGAAGTGGTCCAATCATCAACGTCGCCTGAGCATCGGCCAACACCTCCTCCAATGTCGTTTTCACGTTTTCTGCAATAGTTTGCAGATTAACCGGCTCGAGAGGCTGCTCCACACGAGCCACTCGAGAATAGGTCAGCAGGTCTTGGACCAACGCCTGCATCCGAATCGCGCCATCCACAATGGGAGGTAACAATTTCTCGGCTTCTTGCGGTAAGGAACCTTTGACACGCACTGCCAGCAATTCAGCAAAATTCCGAACCTTTCGGAGCGGCTCTTGCAAATCGTGTGATGCCACATAGGCAAACTGCTCCAATTCAGCATTCGAGCGACGAAGGTCGTCAATATAGTGCTCGAGTACGACTTCTGAACTTTTTTCCATCGTGATATCATTAAATGTCACGACTGCCCCCGTGACCGTGCCCGCCTCATCGTGAATGGGCGTACAGGTATATTCGACGGGAAAACTTGTTCCGTCCTTACACCAAAACACCTCATTGGTGATGCGGGACATATGATTGTTCCATATGGCGATATGCCAAGGACAGTCCTGCTGAGGATACGGCGAGCCGTCTGATTTTGTGTGGTGAATCGTTGTGTGCATCGGATGACCCAAGAGTTCTGTCGGCTCATACCCTAACATGCGCGCCGCGGCAGGGTTGATAAATGTGGCCTTGCCATCTAGATCCAAGCCGTAGATGCCTTCCCCGGCCGAAGTCAAAATCAGTTCATTCTGACGATGAAGCTGATGAATTTCCTGCTCACTTTGTCGTCGTGACGTGATGTCAATGATAGACGCTAAAACAAAATGGCCTTGATCAGTTGTCAGAGGATTCAAGGCAATTTCCACAGGGAATTCGGACTGGTCCTGTCGTAAACCATACAGGTCTTGCCCCTGGCCCATACTGCGTGGCTCAGGAAAGGAAAAGTAAGCGTTGCGATCATTGACATGTTTCGCACGGAAACGTTCGGGAAGCAGCATTTCGACTGGTTGACCGATGAGCGCTTCTCGTGGATAGCCAAACTGTTGCGTGATCAGCTGATTGACCAACTCAATAAGTCCATGGTCATTGATCATAAGCATGCCACTTGGCGTCGCCTCCACAATGGTTCGCATTTGGGCTTCTTTCTGTGCCAAGGCGGCGGTTCGTTCTTCGACTTTTGTGGCCATGGCATTGAATGCCATAAACAATTCCCCTATTTCATCCTGTGAATAAACAGAAAACTCGGCCGGCTTTTCCCCACGTCCAATGGCCGCAGTTGCTCTATTAAGATTTTTCAACGGTGAAACAATAGATCGAGAAAGAAAGTAAGCTCCGATAAAGGCAAAAACTAATAAGACGATACTGAGAAAGATTGCTTCCTTTTGTATCATCATCGCATTCGCAAATACATTACGATAGGAATCCTGAATCGCGACGATGAGATAATGCTTGGGATCAATTGGATTTAAAGGAGCCCTCGCCATCCCGACAAGATACTCTTGATCGACATTGCTATAGGTAAAGGGAGGGTCGTGTTGTGACGAATGTTCAATCCAGGATGTCGCCTCTGGCACCAGGTCTTGAATCCGATTCAATTGACCAAATTCAAATCCGAACACTTTTCCTGGATCAGGGTGGAAGACATACTCTCCCGCACTATTCGCGACGTACAAGATTTGTTGGGTTTTGATACTTGCATGAAGGCTTGCAAAAAAGTTGCGCATATCCACGTTCACGACGATAAGGCCGAACACCTCTCCTGACGGCCGAGTGACAGGGGTCGCCACTCTCAGGGTTGGAATGTAGGGAATCATCAAATCGCCATGCTCGCGATTCAGCGTAATTTGAGAATAGTACACATTCCCAACCAATTGCCGAATCGTATCTTGAACATACATTTCACTTCCTTTTTCTTGTAAATCAACTTCTGCAACTCTTGTAATCACCCCTTCTTGTTTTTCAACTCTGACAAGTTCACGCCCATTGTGGGCGACTCCAATGTATCGAATTTGGAAATAGTCAGACTTGGCTTCAAGCATTTCTCGAAAAATGGTTGCCAAACGATCTTTCCCTTGATGCGTGGGAAAGCCTTCAATTTTGGACATTCCATTGGCACCGAGTAGACGCATGATCTCTTGAACAGGAGGTGTCCCTGCAAGCATACGAACATCCTCTGCAAATCGTTTCATTTCGGTTGAGAGACGAACACTCATCAGATTGGCATCCTGTCCAACATTCGAGATGAGTTCGTTCGTTAACGCGGTGTTAAAACGCTCAGAGGTCCAATAAAAGACAGAGCCCCACGTCGCGAGCACTAACGTACAAACAAGAACTGTGACTTTGGTTCGAAATCCAAGCCGGAAGGAATTAGCTGAAAAAATATTCGGATATCGTAGTGTGTGAGGGGGCACGGTTATAGCCAAATATGATGTCTTGTCGATGAAAAGGAGTACGACATCTTACACCCTACATGCCTGTAAAAAGATGACAGGTCCGAGTAAAAACCCAGACGCTATAAGACCAGACTATCACAGCAAAAATAATAGGTCGAGCTATTCAGCGAACAGCTGACTGTAGCGAATCCAATTAATTTCCCGCTGAATGCGGAAAGGAGGAAAGGAACCCTAGACGACGGTTGTTGTATACCTGACAGAGAGCTGAATCGGCATTGAACGTAGAGCCCAATTCTCCCCTTGAGATGTTGTTTAGGGGTCGCCTAGTCGACGGTTGTTGTGTGCCTCTCGCAGGATTGAACCGGGTACCAATGATGAGGCCTGTTTGCCTCTGGAGTGTTGTTTAGAGGTCGCCTAGGCTACGATCGTCGTATACCTGACAGAGAGTTGAATCGGCATTGAATATTGAACCTGGTTCTCCCCCCCCCCACTTGAGGAATTGATTAGAGGTAGCCAAGACGACATTGCACTGTTCACATTTTCAGAAAACGGAAAATGACAAATTTAATGCAACGACAATGAAATTGCTTGATTGCTCATCTTCAGAGAATGTCATGGAATCGTTCCCCCTTACTCCGCCAGCAAATACGACACAGACATCCATTATGAATATCATTTGCCTGAGAGACATTTTGAGAAGCGTACAGACGCTCCGTTTTGATTACACAAGATAAAGACGCAAAGAATTAATGAAACGATGACAGACAAATCCGTGGCCCAGCATCCTTCTGCTCGTCCTCAAAAGAGAAACGTCCGGAGTTAAAGCTTCTCGAAATGATGGATTGACTATGGTAAAGGTGGAGCGTAAGAATCTATGACAAACAATAGTAAACGCCTATCGATTGGAAGGCATTTGAAACGGCTACAGGAGACCGTACACGTGAGGCTAAATCTTCATGTCAGAGAGGCTCGTCCACCTCACAACTCTGATTGTTTATTCTGATTGAGCGATTATAAAACGAAATTTGGGGTGAGTGACGGGCTTCGAACCCGCAGCCTCCGGAACCACAATCCAGCGCTCTACCCTTGAGCTACACCCACCACGCACGGTTGAGATAGTCTAATTAATTAGGAAGAGGAACGCTATCTTATCAAAAGGCCTGGAAGCTCGCAAGAAGTATTCCCCCTCAGTTGACCCATCCAAAACGCCTGTGGTAAGAATTGAGATAATGTTTACTATTACCCTGGGGGATCTATGGCATTAAGGCATCAATCAGCAATCAAGCGAGCCCGTCAATCGATTAAACGAAGTCAACGTAATCGCTCGATCATTAGTAGCATGAAGACCGCCGTGAAAAAGGTCAGAACGGCGATTGACCAAAAAGATACAACGCTCAGTCAGTCAACACTTCGCAACGCCACATCCGAACTTCACAAAGCGGTAACCAAAGGTGTACTTCATCGCAATACAGCCTCTCGCCTTGTTTCTCGCTTGACTAACCAAGTCAACAACGTTTAAACCACCCAAACTATTTGCTCTGGGTGCTTCGCACAGTTCGAGAAGCACTTCCAGGTCTCGATGTCTTGGATGTTCGAGTGCTGCCTGCGTTCTTTCCTACCCCACATAATGAAATAACCAAAGCGTCAAGTACTCGCTTGGGCGAGGCTGACGCACTCCCCTTCAGTGCTGAATCAGCCTGACAAAACTGTTCCCATGCAAGACAGAGTTTTGGTTCAGTCCATTGCTGGACTTGCCGAATAAAGCCGGAAGCGCGAAATGGCGGAATCCCAACTTGTCGGGCAACCTGCGACTGGCCGATACCTTGTTTCAAGAGATCCTTCGCTTTCCATATCCGGCGGACTTGCCAGATCAAAGCCCCTAAGATCCGTAACGGAGCTTCTCCAATTTCAAGATTTTTCGCGACAATCTGTAGGGACTTTCCCCGTTCTCCATCCCCCATTGCCTCCGAAAGGTCAAAGACTGAAGCTCCAGGTTCCATGCCTCGAATGGCTTCAACATCCTGAATCGTGCCCACTGCACCCGCGGGGAGATACGCTGAAAGTTTTTCAATTTCCGTATGAGTGACATACAACCCGTCAGCGGATAACTCTTTCAGCATCTGTAACGCATTGCCATCCAACGTCACTCCCGCTTGAGACGCTTGCTGGGTCACCCATCCAATTCGTTGATTTTCATAGAGTGGTGCGCAATCCACAATGATGGCCTGTTTTTTTAATTGTTGTACCCACTTTAACCGCCCATCTAACTTCGCGGCCACGATAACAAGCGTCGTAGTATCTGTTGGATTCTGAAAATAGGGAATTAAGGCTTCACCTTCACGTGTCGGCAACTTTTCAGCCCAAGTCATAATGACCAAACGCCTCGCCACAAAAAACGACATTTCCTGAACAATGGTCAGGACTTCAAGAGCATCAGTTTCATCACCATAGAGGACATCATAGTTGAAAAATTGATCAGCATTATCGGCTGAGTTTTCTCCTGATACCTCCTCTCCTGAATCGTCAGATGGGGATTTCGCGGCAGTTCTTATGGTCATGACAACCTTATTCCGTAAATAGGCCTCTTCCCCCACCACTAAATATAAGGAAGCTAATCCGTCCCGTTGAATGGCCGATTGTAATTCATGAGGTTTCATGGTTGACTTCCTTCAGTATCCTGCTCCCTATCATCAAAAATTTCAGGAGTCTTCTCAGTCGGAGATAACGAAGGTTGAGCATCTATTGGTATCTGGCCTCTATCCAGTGAAGGTGTTTTAGGAGAGGGAGATGGCAGCTTAGGGGGTTCAGGCGTGAACACCCCCTGCTCTCTTGCAAACAGAAATCGATCAGCCAGATCTTCGACCACAAATTGACCAGCTTGCTCTAACGCCCGATCTTGCAGCACCCGGTTAAATTGAATTCCCCCTCCGCCACCTCCTGAAGTTGATGATGAACTACCGACGAAAAATTCAGCCGAACTCGAGGAGGATTGTTGCCATAAAATCTTTCCAGTTCGCCGTTCGGCAATCTGAACTCGCACATTCACCGTCACTCGGCTTTCTTGGGTTTGATTTTGAGTAAACGTCAGCGACGGTAAGGTCACCGACTCAATGGCGCCTTTCATGACATAGTCGGCATCTCGGATATTTTCAACCACATTCGCTCCGCCGGTCACCACAAACTCATCCTTCAGATATTCGGTATACTTATACTCTAAATTTGACTCAAACGTTCGATTCGCAAGTGGCTCAATGACCATCACAACTGGAGGACCTTCATATTCTGGGACAGAGGCAGTCCCCAGCGTCGGACCTCGACCTTCAACGCTAAATCGATACCCGCATCCTGTCGTACAGAGAGATATTGTCAAAAAAGCAGCGAGTACAAAACGATATATATATTTCATATGATTCCAAGGTAGGCTAGGAAACGGTAGATCCCAATCCAGCACGCATTTGGACATCTCTTCTTTTTTTTGTGCGTGGAACAGTCATTCCCACATCTCTTTTATAGGTTTCCTAACTAGAAAACGGTCGTCCTGTGGTCCATTCGTTCGCGATATATCTATTTTGTTTAGGTCAGCTGACCATTGAGTATGTGTATTACAGGTTTCCTAGCTAGAAAACGGTTGCGGTAAAGACCTTTGGCTTTTGTTACGCTTTCCTTACTCAAGCCACAAATCCTAGTTGAACATGTGGATTATAGGTTTTCTAGCTAGAAAACGGTTGAGGTAAAGACCTTTGGCTTTTGTTACGCTTTTCTTACTCAAGCCACAAATCCTAGTTGAACATGTGGATTATAGGTTTTCTAGACAACAAAGTTTATCAGCTTTTTCTCTACGTAAATGACTTTTCGCGGCTCTTTTCCTTGTAACGATTCTTGCAGTTTTGCATCTTGCTCTGCATGCTTCACGATTTGATCTTTAGTCCAGTCTGCCGGCACTTGGATTTTGCTACGAAGCTTTCCGTTAATCTGAAGCGGAATCGTCATTTCCTTTGCCACAAGTAAGGCAGGGTCGTAGTCAGGCCAAGGCTGCCATGCCACACTAGGCGAATGGCCAAGCATTTCCCATAACTCCTCGGCCATATGCGGTGCAAACGGGGCAAGAAGACGCACAAACGATTCGGCTGACGTTCTTGGCAAGGGATCCTTTTTCGAAATATCTCTGGCAAAGACCATTAGCTTGGAAATGGCGGTATTCAACCCCATCGCTTCAATATCTTGGGTGACCCCGTGAATGGTGATCGCGGTCAACTGAGCCTGCTCTTGAGTTCCGGCACCTTCAACCATCGGTGCCAGGGAACTCGATTCATTCCCATCACCTTTTATCAGTCGATAGGCGCGTTGAAGAAATCTGTACATCCCGGGAATAGACTCAGCTGACCATGGTGCACCTTTATCAAGCGGCCCCATAAACATTTCATAGAGCCGAAGGGAATCGGTTCCATACTCCTGAATCACATCATCAGGATTGACCACATTGCCCCGACTTTTCGACATTTTTTCTGTCACTTCCTCCAGTACAAGGCCTTCAATCGTCGGATGTACGGGTTGACTCTGATCGTTCCATCTCACATCGTGAGCCGAAACCCATCGAGCCTTCATTTCTTCTCGGCTTTCTTTATGGATCACCGTTTCCCCTTCAATCACAACTTCCGAGTAGGAACACATGCGTGGCATCACTGAAGAATCGTCGGAAAGATTACTGTCATAATATCGGTAACTATAGCCCAAGATCATTCCGGGATTAAGTAATTTCTGAAAAGGCTCGTTCGTATGAACAATTCCCAAATCAAATAGGACTTTGTGCCAGAATCGAGAATACAGCAGATGTAACACCGCATGTTCCGCCCCGCCGACATAGAGGTCCACTGGCATCCAATACCGTTCAGCCTCGGGCGATAACGGCGCGTTATGATTCAAGGGATCACAAAAACGAAGGTAATACCAACAGCTACCCGCCCATTGCGGCATGGTATTGGCATCACGAATCGCGCGTTGTTTGGTTTCAGGATCAATGACTTCTTTCCACTCCTGGGCACGCGCGAGTGGTGGTTCAAATTCCCCGCTTGGTCGAAAGTCATCCAATTCCGGAAGTAGAACGGGCAGGTCAGATTCCGGAACTAATTTTGTGGTTCCATCTTCGAGATGAATGACCGGGAACGGCTCACCCCAATACCGTTGTCGGCTGAACAACCAATCACGCAATTTATAATTGATCGTTTTCGAACCTTTCTTATTGGTTTCCAACCATTCAATCATCTTGACCTTGGCCTGAGCAGTCGGCAATCCATTCAGGAAATCAGAATTCACATTGCGGCCTTCTCCCGTAAAGGCTTCAGCGTTACCTTTTCCGCCAGAGACAACTTCGACAATGGGAAGGGAAAAGGTCTCGGCAAATTCGTGGTCCCGCGTGTCATGGGCAGGGACCGCCATGATGGCTCCAGTTCCATATGTGGCCAAGACATAGTCGGCAATCCAAATCGGTAGCTTGGTTCCCAATACGGGATGGATCACGTAGCCCCCAGTAAAGACTCCGGTCTTCTTTCCAAACTCCGCCATACGTGCACGATCACTCCGCTGCGAGACCTCATCCACATAGGCCTCCACAGCCGCACGCTGTTCAGACGTCGTCACATCCTTGACTAAAGCATGTTCGGGAGCCAGCACGAGATAGGTTGAACCAAAGAGCGTATCGGGGCGAGTGGTAAAGACTTCAATGCGGTCGTCAGCACGCTCACACACCTCAAAAAATATTTGTGCGCCTTCAGAACGTCCCACCCACTCACGCTGCATTTTCTTAATGGGCTCCGGCCAATCAAGCCCGTCAAGATCGTCAATCAACCGATCGGCATAAGCCGTGATCCGCAACATCCACTGACGCAAAGGCACCCGAACAACAGGATGTCCCCCACGCTCGCTTTTTCCATCTTGGACTTCTTCATTGGCCAGTACCGTGCCTAATGCTGGGCACCAATTCACGGGAACTTCGGCCAAGTAGGCTAAGTCTTTTTCATAGAGCTTGCGGAAAATCCACTGAGTCCAGCGGACATACGTGGGATCAGTCGTATCAATTTCCCGTGACCAATCATAATCCATCCCCAGTGATTGAAATTGCCGCTTGAAATTCTGAATATTCTTCTGGGTCGTAGCACGCGGGTGAGTTCCCGTTTCAATCGCGTACTGCTCAGCCGGAAGCCCAAACGCATCCCACCCCATCGGATGCAAGACGTTGAACCCACGCATTCGCTTGTATCGTGAGATCACATCGGTCGCAATATAGCCTTTGGGGTGGCCAACATGAAGGCCTGCACCTGAGGGGTATGGAAACATATCAAGCACATAAAACTTGGGTTTCTGAATATCAATGCTGGACGCAAACGTCTGGTGTTCTACCCAATATTGTTGCCATTTCGCTTCTATCGGATGCGGATCGTAGGGAATTGTCATAAAAAATCTATCCTAACAATAGGAGTGTTCAGGACCAAGGAAGGGTATAGCGGAAACAAACAGCGATAATTCGGTGTGCTTGAACCCGACTGCTTTTTAGGATCATGAGCTACCAGGAAGGCAACCTACCTTGAAATCCCACCAGTTCTTACCTGTCGATCTCTGGGGTCCAAGCTGACACCGCACGATATCTCTCACAACACACATCGTACGTTTCTCGTAATGGCTATACTCATAGAATCGACAGAAATTTAGCACACCTAGCTGGGGGCGACAAGCGGAATAGGAACCTTCTTTCTCATAGCAAGACAAGCGGTTCCATATTTTGTAGAAAAGAAAAGGAGAGGGAAACCTATGGTTTTCTAGAGAGAATGGCAACCGGAGCGTGGGTCTTATTGGCAGGATTTTTCGAAATGGCTCCCACCAGCTCATACTGAGCCTGTTGGGCTTGCCGATGTTTTAAGATAAGAGGATCAACCACTTCCCCACATGAGAGACAGCGCCAGCCAGACATCCACACATCTCCACTATCTTCCATATCAAGAAAATAATCCGTCACCATCGTTCCCTGGCATCGTGGACAATTCATGGTCTTCTCCAGATAAAATACCGCATTGAAAAAATGGCAGGACAGGCAATGCCAATACCCAGCATTGCGATGTACCGTGGCCTCTCCTTCGGTCATTCTGGAATGGAGCTTAAGAAGAAAAAGAGTAAGGGGACAATTGCAGTGAGAACGATGTTAAAATTCCCTGAAGTTTCTTATCATTTTGAAGAAATTCATGAATATGCTGGCTCCAGGCAACTCGCGAGAATACGCGAAAATGAAGCCACACTTCCCCTGACACATGAAGTCGAAAAGCTCCTGAAGAGTGCCGTCAAGCCCTTTAGCACTTGACCGATCGATTGCTATTGACAGAGTTCATATAATTAGGAAGTTGACTCTCTCATGCTCACTCAAAAATATTGATGGTCCTACCCCTTGGCTGAGGTTCTTCTGGGGAACGATGCGTGGAATCACAGATCATGAAAACCATATGGGCAATCAGACCGTAACAGCTCAGCAACTTAGAGCGAGGCCATTGACTTTATTTACACAAGACTTAGAAAGAATGCCTTAGGGTCTTGAAGTTTCCCAACTCAATGGTAAGATACCGTTAGTCATGCCCATCCTGTCCTACACAACATAACGAACATTTTTCACCATGCAGTTTTATCTGGCTTCACGACTTTGCCTCTCACTCTGCCTGCTTCTATCCGTTTCGTCTTGCATACATAGTCTGACTACTGTGTATTGGTCCAAGACTGGGTCGGAGCCCGCCGAACTCGAGCATGACAAAACTGAGTGCCAATCGCTTCAACGGTCAGTAGGAGCTGATGAGTCGAGGATACACAAATGCCTTGAGGCCAAAGGCTGGACACAAGTCCATCAGAAGCCCTAACAATGACTCGTGAAACTCAGAGTCATTCTTCTAGGTCTGACAGCCGAATAGTGTATATGAGATCTACGATTCATGAAGGAATCATAGAAACGCTGGAAACCAAAACGACGAATCTTATCTATTGTTCAAAGCACGACGCCTGCTGGTTAGAATTCACTGGTCAACTGCGAGTCCCACTTCCTGAAAAAGAATATTTAATGACCCGTCGAACTCGGGGCGTTCGCCGAGTGATGACTGATGAGGTCATTCGCGTAGTAAGTAGCGGTCACCGAATCTAAAAAATAGTAGACGCAGACATATCCAACAATACTCATGGTAATCGTATACGGTAAAGCCATCCAGACCATTCGTCCATACGAAAGCCTGACTAATGGAGCGACTCCAGACGTCAATAAAAATAAAAACGCCGCTTGGCCATTGGGGGTGGCCACACTTGGAATGTTCGTCCCTGTATTAATGGCGACAGCCAGCATATCGAATTGATCCCGACTGATTGCGCCACTCATCAAAGCCCGCAAGACTTCATTTATATACACTGTCGCCACAAACACATTGTCACTGATCATCGAGAGTAACCCGTTGGCAATGTAAAACATCCCGATTTGATGGGCGCCATCAAGGCTTAGTCCGTATTGGATGATACCGCCAAATAAGTTCTGCTCTTGAATCACGGCGACAATGGCAAAAAAGACTACTAGCAATGCCGTAAATGGCAGAGCCTCATGAAAGGCTTCACCCAAATTATGTTCTTCAATAATTCCATTGAACGCCGTGATCAACACGATCACGGAAAGGCCGATGATTCCAACTTCTGCCAAATGAAAGGCCAGCGCAATCATGAGCCATACCCCGGCCACGGCTTGCACAATCAAGCGCGCAGTTTCCACTTTCTTCCTTTTCTTGGTTTGCTCTACATCAAAACTCCACAGGATTTCACGTACGGGGTCTGGAAGTTGATATCCATAATCAAACCATCGAATTTTTTCTAATAAAATCGAGGTTAAAAGTCCGACCGCTAACACCGGCATCGTGACAGGTGACATTCGCACAAAAAATTCAGCGAATTGCCATGAGGCTTTGTCTCCTATCAATAAATTTTGAGGTTCTCCCACTAACGTGCACACGCCGCCGAGAGCTGTTCCAACAGCACCATGCATCAGAAGGTTACGAAGAAATCCTCGAAACTGATCTAAGTTTTCTCGATGCTCCTCATGGAACACTTCGTCTGTGGTTGAATCATGATCATCATCATATTTTTTGCCGGATGCCACCTTATGGTAGATGCTATAGAACCCTGTTGACACAGCAATGATCACGGCCGTTACAGTCAACGCATCGAGAAACGCTGACAGAAAGGCCGCCGCGAAACAAAATAAAAACGAAAGAAACGTCTTCGACCGTACTCCTAAAAGGATTTTCGTAAATGTGAATAACAATAACTCCTTCATAAAGTAGATACCGGCCACCATGAAAATCAGAAGGAGGATCACTTGGAAATTATTTAAGGCTTCATGATACACCGTTGCAGGGGTAGCCATTCCAAAGGCGACGGCTTCTATGGCTAGTAGTCCCCCAGGTTGAAGCGGATAGCTCTTCAACGCCATCGCCAATGTAAAAATAAACTCAAGAATCAAAATCCAGCCTGTGACGAACGATCCGAACGTCAGCAACAAAAGCGGATTCGCAAGCAAAAACCCAATAATGACAAACTTATACCAATTGGGGGCATGGCCTAAAAAATTTTGTGCGAAGGCTTGAGGCAAAATATTATTCATATTCCTTTTCTCAATTTAAATGGTGTGCTCACAGAAAGAATTGATGACACAGATTAGACCAAGGAAGGAAGGTTAGTGCTCTTGCTGAGCGGAGAGGTTAGGACGAATACAAGTACGTAGTATAACAAACCTCTACAGAAAGTCACGATGCCAAATATATTTCGTCAAACACAACATATGGAGAACATCCGCTTTCGTCACGAATCTCTTTGTGCTCATGAACATTTTTCACCAAAGGGGATCTACTCAAGCGGAATTTGGATGACTAATCCGCCCACTACATCATTCAATCTAAAGTCTCGCTTGGGAGCCTCCGTATGTGCATTGTGGCATGACACACAAGCACGACTCACTGCCCGATCTGGATAAATGGCCTTAAAATAGCGCTGCCCGTCGAGCATGACTTCCATTTCAACAACATCTCCGTTTTTCACAACCTGTTCAAGAGCGTCTTTTTCCTCTGGAGATATCGGCGCATTTTGAGAGTTGAGTGGCCAGAGACTCACAAGTCGGTAACGGAACGGTGCATCCAGGGCACGAAGGCTTTCCGACGACTCTCTAAGAAACTGAACTGGCAAAGGTAGCCCCTGTTCTTCTCGCCACTTTTCAGAGACAGGCACAATAAGCATGTCTTCCATGCGCTCAACAATGTGTTGTGTGTAAAACGTACGATCAGCTTCAATCACCGCATGCAGATAGTCTGCTACCGTACGCGCAGAAATGTTGTTATCCACCTTCATGCGTGACCCAACCATCCCGCCGATAATTAAACACAGTAGTGCCAGCCCCCCAATAAGCGCTGTTGTCTTACCATTCATGGTCAATTTGTACCTATAATTGATATCTTTTTGGCCAGTCGCTTTTGCCATTCTAGCTGAATAATCACACGCTCGCCACTAAACTCGCACCTGAGAATGAGAAAATCATTTTTCAATTCCCTGCTCAATTTCACTATTGAATTTCGTCATGAAAAACTGGAATTCCCTTGAAATATCGAGGCATTCACTGATCACGATCGATCTCGAAGTAGAGAGACCCCGAAAAAATATTTATGCAAACTAATGCGACCAAACCACACCTTGGCATAGGAGCAAGAATCTTCTTGATCAAACAAGATTGAACGATTAGAGAAGGGCTAGCTCCAACTCGACGTTGATAGTAAAACACCAAACTTTTGAGAAGCTCCTACAGCACGGTTGCTCAATAGTTCAATAACCCTGGGCGCGCATTCTTGGCTGCAAAAATTCTTGGCTTCATCTTCAATGGCATTCCAGGTGTCCGAGGACACGGTAGGTCGCGAGCCCAATCCCCCTGGACACTCATTTTTCGTTGTAGCGATTCACGGCAGCAGCAGCGATGGAATTACAGGTGTCCTAGAAAGACGAACGTTGAACCATTTCTGTCATACATACCCAATGGTCCTATAAACGTTGGCGCAGGGTACCTCCTGACATGTCGACTTCAAGGAACCAGGTGGTTATATAGGATGCAGATACGTCCACATAACATTGACAATTCATCTCAATTCACGATCGAGTCATATCACTAATATCTGCTGAAATTTTTATAAATATTACATTTGACACGCCTAGGGGGTTAACCTACGATAGCCTCGTGCAAATCACCAAAATCATACTTCGCTCATTCATCAATTTACCTATTGAAAAGAAGCTGTTGCTCGTCTCATTGATTCCTATTGCCACGATCTTCATGCTAAGTATAATGACTTATGTTCGCGTACAAACGTTCGCTGAAGACGAAGATCGACTGAACCATATTTATCATGTCCAAACGACTGCCGCAGAATTTCTTCGCCTGATCGTCGATCTCGAAACAGGATTCAGAGGATATGTGCTAACACAAGACCCTAAATTTTTAAAACCCTACCTTGCCGCTAAAAACCGTGTTCTCTTAGTCGGACAATCGCTCGCGCAAATGGTCAAACACAATACCACGCAATATGCTCACATTCAGCACGCACAGGAAATGGTGCGACATCTGATGAACGACAAGGATGAATTCATTCAGCAAGTAAAAACCAAACATTCCCCTGATGCGGTGCATTATGTCGAATCAGGAAAAGGACTGAAATTGATGTTGGGCATTCGTGAAGTGATCGCCAATTTTGATCGAAAAGAGTTTAACGATCTCCAAAGCACACTTACACGAACATCCAAAGATCGCTCCTTTCTATTAGGAGTCATCATCGGTGGTGGCTCATTAGCCCTGCTGCCAATGGTATTTGTCTTGAGACTTCTTGCACGATCAATTGCAGGTCCACTATCGGCTTTAGCCAAAACCGTTGAAAACCGATCTGAAGAAACGATTCCGGAAGTGACGGTTCTCAACCGAGAAGATGAAATTGGCAACCTGACACGAGTCATGAGTAAAATGAGTCAGCAATTGCGTGATCATATGGGACGCGTAAAACGTTCCGAAGCTGAACTTCGCACGCTCAATCACGAGTTATCCTTATCGGAATCAAAATATCGAGGTATCGTCGACAACGCGCCATTTGGCATTTTTACGGCCACTGGCGATCAAATCTTCTTCTGTAATCGACATAATTGGATTCTTGCCGGCCATGACCCAGACATCGATTTACCGCCTCAAGCCATGTGGGACGCCGTCCATCCTGACGACCGGGACCAGGTCCTTCAATCCTTCATTGAATCCACACAGCTACACCGACCATTTGAACAAATCTTTCGATTCCTCCATCACGACGGAGCAGTGCGAAAAATTTTAAGTCGTGCAGTTCCCATTGAGGATCAGGGAAATCATAACTTCCTGTATCAAGGATTCAACGTCGACATCTCGGCATTAGAGCAGTTACGAGAAAAACTCAACCGCTCTGAACGGCTGGCAACATTAGGGCAGGTGGCAGCCGGCATTGCGCATGAAATTCGAAACCCGTTAGTTGGAATCGGCTCAACAGCGTCTCTGTTGATCGAAGAATTTGATC
>BQIU01000058.1 GCA_021603905.1 Nitrospirales bacterium | reverse complement strand
ATCCTCATGAACCTTAGGAGGAGAGTTTATGGCAACTGTTAGTGAATTAGACGTGCCAACGCAGTCTGCTGCAAGTTACGGAAACTTAGAGTCACAAAAGACCTTTCACGTTCCCACTCAGCCTGTAGATGGAAAAGGTGAGGTCGTCGCCTTTATTGGTCCTGGGGTGGAATTTAAGGGAGAAATTTTCTACGAAGGCAGCGTGCAGATTGATGGAAGTATGGATGGGCAAATTCATACGAATGGGACCTTATTAATTGGTGAACAGGCAGTCATTAGTGCCAAAGTGAATGCCGGGTCAGTCATTAGTAAAGGGAAAGTCAATGGCGATATTGTGGCAAACAAACAGGTTCAACTTCTTTCGACGGCTATCATGGATGGATCATTGAAAACTCCGGAATTATCGATGGAAATTGGTGTCGTCTTTAATGGAGATATCTCCATGAATTCAAATAGTGCAGTGTCTAACGAAAGTTCAGGGACGAAATATAAAGAGCAAGTGTCCTATCAAAAGCCTAATGGCAATACGGGTCATAACTTCAGCAATGGTGGGAAAAAGAATAAAGGTCCAGAAACATCAACCACCTCCGCCGAATCTTCGGGAACAGAGACGAATACTGATAAAAACTCAACAAACGGTTCTTCAACAAAGTCGGATACCGGTAGCGCTTTGAAGTAAGAACCTCAGCTCTATCCTTTCGTGTCTCGTCATGGGCAGTTTTCTAGGTAGCAACAGGATATGTTGTTACTTAGGAGACTGCCTATTTGTGTCTCATTACATTAATCCAGGTATTTGATCTTCTCGATATTATTTTGTTCGCCATCCTCTCTCTAGTTCAACAAGATTTCTCACCTTGAGCAAGCTTGTGTCTCATAGTACGAAAGAGGGAGTCCCGCCGTTCCTCTCTGTTCTTGGCATCTCGTGTGCCTTATGAGTTGTGGCTAGTAAGTGCTTGAGCGCTCAACTCAAGGAATACGATCAACGTAAGATGGACTGACACAAGCTAGCACCAGATAACTCGCCGAGAATAGAGACTATTTAGCGATTGGCTGCATTCAGCCATGCATGGTCGTCAGTCAGATTTACACGATCTCCTGGTTTGTCTTTTTTCATTCCTATCGAAAAAACAGATCCCCCTGTCCTTTATTTCTAAGTGCTAGGTATTCCTGTGTATTGTGTCAGTTCTATCTTGATAAACAAAAAGGGCATGCACCTTGCTCAAGTCAAGCTAGGAACACACAACTGGTGAAATAGAGAGAGAGGACAACATGAAGACATGTGATAAATGCCAAGGTTCGATGGTGATTGAGCGGGCGGTTGATCTTGAGGTCGGACTCAAAATGTTTTATTACGCGTGTTTAAATTGTGGTCGACGGGTGCAAGCTGAAAAGGAACCCCGGCCCCTAGTTCATTAAGAAAAGGAGGAACAGAATGTCCACAGGTACAAAGCAAACAGCACGACCTCTGACAC
Source organism: Nitrospirales bacterium (assembly GCA_021603905.1). Taxonomy (GTDB): domain Bacteria; phylum Nitrospirota; class Nitrospiria; order Nitrospirales; family UBA8639; genus JAGQKC01. The sequence continues at coordinate 27,391 of BQIU01000058.1, read as the reverse complement.
ATGATGAAAAAAAAGCTGCTGAAGCGGCATTTCGTGGTGCCCCCTTTAATCCAAAATGGTCCGAAGCGGCAAGGAAAGTCTATCAAGGGGTATCTGGAGCTGTCGCCAATCGACCGAGTGAAGTGTTTCGGGGGTTGGCTTCGCAAACACATAAATTAAGCACAACGTCGACGACTATTGAGCGAAAAAATCGGTCACGATCCAAGACAAAAATTTAATAAATGGTTTTCGTGGGGGCATCCCAATTGAGGGTTTGCACCCCACATGACCATGTTCTCACCTCTTCAGTCTTATCTTAGCCATTAATTTTCGTTTTTCCTTACCCATACCGACAGGATTTTACACTCCTTACCGAAGGCGCTGATGGATAGGTTTGCGGTTTATAGCCGTTTCAATTATAGCGAAACCGCAGAACGTTCAGTTGAATTGACTATAATACACAACGCAACCACACACATCGTACAAGCGAATGTTCAAAGGTACGGCTATAACTTTCGCATGTTTGAAGTGAATAATCGGGCGGGGTTAGTTGATATGCCTCTGCTGGAATTTGTTTGAATTCGCTATAAATGATGAAACCTTCTGCTGTGTCTGTCTACGACAGTTGCATAACATTGTTGATGATATTTTGGAATAGGGAGAATTGGTTAATTTTTGTTGAACACAGGATTATGTTCAAAACAGAAAGAGAGCAGATTCATATTTGAGGATGTGATACGCGCTATGGATATGGGAAAATGGGATAATTATCAAACACTGAGATTTCCGGAATCGCCACAACCTGTTACACTTCAATGAGCCCTCACTCAACGAAAATCCATACGGCCTGTTGATAATGAATGAACCCAGATAATTTCTCAAAAATTGTTCTTGTTTGGAGTTGTGAAGAAGAGGATCCTGCAGGATATTTTTTTTCACTGCACAATCGACAACGAGGCGAGCCTCTCGCACGTGAATCACAAATGTCTGATCAGTCCGATTCACCTCTTCATTTTTCTGAAGAATGGTTTGTGCGAGAGCGTGCAGAACGTCTGACTGCGAAACTCGAACACCGGTATTCCGTATTCCACGTAGCACGTCGTTTGACGCAGCGACAAATTCCTCTCCTCTTGATTGTTGCACTTGCTCTGCTCGGAGGATTCTTCACTGACCCTATTGGTCCCGAAGGGCATATTAATCTTCTGCATTTCCCATTGCTCGCCTTAGTGTGTTGGAACATGGTCACGTATCTGTGGATGGGCATGAGACGGGTTGTCGTGAGCGCGTCGAAGAATGATCCCAATGAGTGGATATCGAATTGGTTGACCAAGGTAGGCCTTGGAATTTCACAATTTAACGTACGTTTTTTTCAACGAAAAAGTCCTGAAGAAAAACAATGGATCATCGCATCCTTGACGAGATTTTTTCGATTGTGGAGTTCGCTCGTGGGGCAAGCTGTGCGCCTGCAAGGTCGGTCTATTCTTCATTGGGGGGCGGCAGGTCTTGCGGCTGGAGTGATCATCGGAATGTACCTACGAGGGTTTGCGTTTGAATATCGTGCCAGTTGGCAGAGTACGTTTCTCGAAACGGAACAGGTTCATGATGTCCTCGCCATCATTTTGTTTCCAGCTTCAATGATGTTGGGCGTTGACTTCCCATCTGTTCAGGCCATGGCGGCGCTCAAGGCCCCGGGCAGTGAGAATGCCGCGAAATGGATTCATCTGTGGGCGGTGACATGTCTGTTGATTATTGTCGTGCCAAGAATTGGTTTGGCTCTTTACGCAAGACGAAAGGCCTCGAAACAGTTAGACGAACTTAAACTTCCATTAGACGAACCGTATTTTCAGCGTTTGCTTGCTCCGTATCGAGGCGATGGTCTATGGGTGGAAGTCTTGCCGTATCAGTGTGAACTTGATCATTCTACAGCAACACGTCTTGAAGAGTGTTGTTTGCATATGTTCGGGAATGGCTCGTCCGTGCAGATACGATCTTCTATTGCCTATGGTGAAGATCAACGTCGCATGGATGTACCTCATCACATTCCCCTGCGAGTGCTTGTCATCTTTGATGTGGCAACGACACCTGAGCAGGAGGTGCATGGTGAATTTCTCAAAAATATTCAAAGTCAGGTTGGGGATTGGCCAGCTGGAGGATCGCTCTTACTCGTGATTCTGGCCGGGGCGTATCTGAAGCGAACGGATCAACAGCGTCTGGAGCAGAGAACTCAATCCTGGCAGCGCTTCACAAAGGGTTACGAAATCGAGCCTCTGTTTTTTTCTCCAACAATAGAAAACGATGAACTGTTGAAACAGGCAACAGGAAAATTATGGCCGACCCATGCTCAAGAGGTTTTGTGAGTCCGACGGGTACTTCAGAGATTACGATTTCAATTATTTCCCACACCAATATTGGAAAGACCACATTGGTGCGAACTCTGCTGCGTCGTGATGTAGGAAAGGTCCTGGATCAAGCACATGTGACGGATCAGAATGAGAAGTTTACTTGGGTAGAGACAGGTGATGGTGCACGATTGCATATTTGGGATACCCCTGGGTTTGGAAATTCGGTTCAACTGTTGAAGTTACTCCAACAACAAGAACATCCCATAGGGTGGATGATCGCGCACGTCTGGGACCGTTTCAAAGATCGCCCATTATGGTGCAGTCAACAAGCTCTCAAGAATGTACGTGATGAAGCTGACGTCGTGCTGTATCTTGTCAATGCATTAGAGAACCCAAAGCTCGCGAGTGGATACATTAAGCCCGAAATGGAGCTTCTTGATTGGCTGCAGAAGCCCGTACTGGTGATTCTGAATCAAATCGGTTCCGAGGGTGGAACGCGGGAAGGAGGCGAGTGCGAACGTGACTGGCAGGACTCACTTAAGCCGTATTCTGTTGTTCAAGGAGTCTTGAGCTTAGATAGTTTTTCGCGGTGTTGGATGCTTGAAGGTGTCTTGTTGGAATATATTCAACGTCTACTCCCTACGGAGTCCCAGGAGACAATGATTCGTTTGACTGACAGGTGGAAGGGTCAAAATACTGAAGTTTTCAAAAAAGCGATGAATCGGGTGGCGCATGTCCTGACCCGTGCCGCAAGTGATGAAGAAGACGTGAATGAGACAGGACAACTCAGGAAGATGAAAGTGAAACGTGCGGCGCAAGAATTGCGTCTTCGACTTGAACAGGATATTTGTCTTGCTATGAAAGATTTGATTGAATGGCATGGCTTGGAGGGAGAGGCCGCCATTAAAATTCAATCGCAATTGCAAGATGTGACCGTTCCAATAGAATCTTCAGCCATAGAGGAGGCTTTAGGACGTGCTGCGTTAGGAGGCTTTGGAGGGGCTGCGGCAGGAACTGCTGCCGGAGCTGCTATTGATGCCGCCACAGGTGGAATGTCGTTGGGGCTTTTTGCGCTGACTGGGGCATTTCTTGGTGCATTAGGGTTAGCCGCCTGGGGAAACGAAGTCGAAATGGAAGAGACGTTAAAGATTAAGTGGGTGCCGGAGTTTCTTCATACGCTCACGCAAGATCTTCTTTTACGCTATATGGCGGTAGCTCATTTTGGTCGTGGCCGTGGAAGTTTTCAGGCAGATCAAGATAGTCCAATCATTTGGCAAGAAGCCATACGCAACGTGTATGAAGATGATCAGTCAGCGTTTCAAAGAATTTGGGAGACGGATGATGAGCGTGCATCTCAAGGTATGGACGAACGAACTCCTCGCCTCGCAGTGCAACTTGAATCCGTAACTCGCGAGGTTCTTCGAACGCTCTATCCTGCGACCAAGAATTTCAATTTGTAAATCCAGAGATTTTAGACGTTTATGGTTTTACGATAGGTTCTCGCGTAGACCTTGAGTTGTAAGAACGGGAATGATATCCGCTGGTGAGTAGGTTGGTGGTTTGACCCATTTTCCATCTTCCCGTTTATGCCCTCCCACTTTACTCATGTTGGAGCGATGGACTTCTTGGAAAACAGGTTCCATATCAATCCCGCACGATACGGCAGTTCCATAGACGACGTACAACAGGTCCGCGAGTTCCTTCGCGATATTCGGGAGATCTTTGGTCTTCATAGCTTCTTGGAGTTCCTCAAATTCTTCTTGTATAAGACGAGTTCTCAGCGTTTGTGTGGGTTCGTCGGGTAGTGTTGGTTGACGTGCGATCTGAATATCAAATTGTTGATGAAATTCTAAAACCATTTGTTGAGCCTTGTTCACGTGTTTGTCTTCCTTTCCTTTTCCTTCTCCTAACATAGGAGTGCTCACGATAGAAATATTTAGAGAGCGAGGAGTAAATAAATGTCATTCACATTGGTGTTGGTTGGGTCGGTTTTGATATGTCCGCCAGCGTGCTTGAAGAATGTGTAACTGTCGTGTGATTGGAGAAACCTGCGAGCATCCAGGTTTTTCTTTTTAGCTCTCATGACTGTTTCCCCATTGACCGCGGCGCCGGCAACATCCGTTGGACCATCGGAGCCATCTGTCCCAAACCCTGCCAGAATGATACTCGGGATTCCAGATATGCCTATTGCGGCAGATAACATGCATTCTTGAGCTCGGCCGCCTTTCCCCTTACCAGTAACCTTCACAGTTGGTTCACCACCCCAGATCATACAGATAGGACGGTGGATAGGGTTTTTAGTCTTATCAATACGTTTAGCAAATGATGCGATAAGGTTTCCAGCTTCTTTCGCTTCACTCTGTAAAGGAGATGTTTGGAGAATAGGTCGGAATCCCAGATGTTTGGCCGTTTTGGCAATCTGGCATGCAGCCAGTTGATTGTTCCCAATGATGACATTATGGACTCGTTTTAAGTGTGGATCTCCAGGTTTGAGCGTTTCCGATACAAGTCCATGTACCCCCTTTTCAATATGACGTTTTACTGCTACGGATAAGTGTTCCCAGAGACCGTATTTGTCTAAGATGTGGTGAGCTTGAAGATATGTACTTGAATCCGATGCCGTCAACCCTGACCCAATCGTTTCGAGATCGTCACCGAGAACATCAGAAAGAATAAGACTGATCACGGTCGCCGAAGTGGATGCGATGAGTTTCCCGCCTTTGAGTGCTGAGAGATGTTTGCGTATGGTATTGATCTCCTGAATGCTGGCTCCGCTTCGAAGGAGTTGGTTCGTTGTCCGCTGCTTATTGTTTAAGGTCAGTCCTGGTGCGGGGCTGGCCAGAAGACTGGAGGCGCCCCCTGAGATGAGAGTCACGAGTAAGTCTTGAGGCGTGAGAGACCTCAGCCTTCGTTGGACGAGTGTTGCTGCTTGGCGGCTTCGTGAGTCTGGAGTCGGATGTCCAGCTTGGAACATCTCAATATTTTTGAGTGTAAATTTTGGGAGATCTTTGACAATGAGCAATCCGTCGTCTAGCCTTTTCCCGAGTAGTTGTTGCAGGGCTTGCCCCATTCTTGCCGAAGCTTTTCCTATTCCTATACACACAACACGATCATAATTTTTGAGATGATATCGTCGCCTCTTAATTGTTAAGACGCTATCTTTGACGATACACAATCGTTGAATGGCGAGACCTGGATCAGCGGCAGCAAGCCCTGCCTCAAGAAGTTGGGTAAGAATGACTTTGTGTGGTCGATGAAGATAGTTGATCGTCATGGATTCGATTCCCTTGGCCTGGGAGTGCGTTTCCCTCCTATGGTAGGATGATTTCCAATGTCATCACTCAAGGTTTTACATCAAACTGTATCAGATTGCACGTTATGCCCGCGCTTGACGATCTACCGTCGAGAAATTGCCAGAGTCAAGGTCAAGCGATTCCAGGACTGGAACTACTGGGGTCGGCCTATACCAGGGTTTGGTGATTCCAAGGCCAGGCTTTTTGTCGTTGGGCTTGCTCCGGCCGCGCATGGAGGGAATCGAACCGGCCGGGTGTTTACCGGGGACCGGAGCGGGGATTGGTTATATGACGCATTATATCACTATGGCTTTGCGAACCAACCAGACTCGACGCATGCTAAAGACGGATTGAAATTGAGGGATTGTTATATTGCTGCAGCCGTACGTTGCGCTCCGCCAGCCAATAAACCATCTATGGAAGAGTTTGACGCCTGTCGACCGTATTTAGTGGAAGAGTTTCGTGTCTTAACGAGCGTAAAGGTCGTTGTCGCGCTTGGGAAAATTGCCTTTGACGAATACCTTAAAACTTGCCAAGTCTTAGGTCATGCTATTCCATCACCGAAGCCTAAATTTGGCCATGAATGCTCGTACGTCCTGCCATGGCGAGTGACGTTGATTGGTTCCTATCACCCCAGTCAGCAAAATACCTTCACTGGGAAGCTCACCCGCCCGATGTTTTATCGTGTCTTTGAGCGCGCCAGGTTAGAACTTGAAGAGAAGCGCAAAAATTGCGGGACATGATACAACGAACGTCTTTTCTTTTCACATTCACGACCCGTTCAATTAAGACGTCTTGGGTAAATTTTGCTTTTCCCAATCAGCGAGAAACTTTTTGAGTCCACTGTCGGTTAAGGGATGTTTGACCAATTGCTGAAAGACGCTGAAGGGCAAGGTGCAAATGTGTCCTCCGGCAAGTGCCGCTTCGACCACATGTTGTGGGCTTCGGACGCTGGCGACCAGGACCAGAGTGGAGAATTTGTAATTGGTGAAAATAGTCACAATTTGTCGAATCAGCTCCATCCCGTTACTGCTGATGTCATCCAAGCGGCCGATAAATGGAGACACACACCAGGCTCCGGCCTTTGCCGCAAGTAAAGCTTGCGCAGCTGAAAAGCAGAGTGTGACATTGACGCGAATGCCTTCGCTGGCGAGTTGCTTGGTGGCTTTCAATCCTTCAGGAATCAGAGGGCATTTCACGACGATGTTTTTATGAATCTTCGCGAGCTCCCGCCCTTCTTGTATCATGGCCTCAGCTTCCACACTGACAACCTCTGCACTGATGGGGCCGTCGACGACGCTGCAGACTTCTAGCAGAAGATCTTTGAAGTCACGTCCTTCTTTCGAGACTAGTGAAGGGTTGGTGGTGATACCATCAATGACCCCAAGGCTTGCGGCTTCACGAATTTCTTTGATGTTGCCTGTATCGAGATAGATTTGCATAATTGACCCTCGTGTGTTTAGACGTCATGGGTTTTATTTGAATGATTTCTTATTGTAACCAGGGATCGTCATCTCCACAATTCGAAGACTCTCATTGCCTGATGTTTTGTTTGACGAATGACTCCTCAGAGGCTAAAATTTTGATAAGGACGGGATTGTCCTTTTGGGATATTTGTCGCTCAGTCAGAATATGTCATGAAAACGGAACATCTTTCTTTAGTATAACATGAAGTTTGGCATTGGAGGGTGCGGAGTGATTGGACGATTGCTTGGTGTGATATTGGCAGGGTTGTTGTTGTCGGCTTGTGGAGGAAATCCCTATCTGGAGGCTTCATTGAATCCTGCTGAATTTGAGGGGAAAGATAAGGCGTGGTTTGAAGAGCACTGGGGTACACCAACTGGAAAGTCTCAACGGTTTTTTGGGGGAGAAACGTGGGTGTATCACCGAATGGCAGGAGGGGAAAAGCATTTCCCATTCTTCAACTTTGCTCCGAATTCTTGTGAGATTACATTGGATTTTGACAAGGAAGAAAAATTGGATTCATATGATTACACAGATTGTTAAGGAAAGACCGGTTAACAAGAGTATAATGTTACGTTTGACCGTCTGTGGCGTGTAGTATTGGCGAGGTGAAACATTGAATATACAGTGTATTGAACATAATCCCGCCAGGTGTATCGGGTGACCTGCACCATACGCAAGATTTCTGATCCTCAACAACTTTTTTCGATTGCTGCTCAAGAATTCTTCAAACGCACAGAAGAAGCCGTTAAGCGAACTGGGCACATGACTGTCGCATTGGCTGGTGGATCGACGCCAAAGGGGCTCTATGGACTCTTGGCAAGCGAACCCTATCGATCGATGATCGATTGGTCGAAGGTTCATGTGTATTGGGGCGATGAACGACATGTTCCGCCGGACCATCAGGACAGTAATTATCGAATGGCACATGAGTCGTTGCTTTCCCACGTTCCAGCGATTCCAAGCCAAATTCACCGTATGCAGGGTGAATTTCCGAATGCCTCAGATGCCGCGGATGCCTATGAAGACGTATTGCGGAAGGAATTTACTCCATCACCTGGAGAGGCTCCGGTCTTTGATCTTATTCTCTTGGGTATGGGACCTGACGGTCATACAGCATCGTTGTTTCCAGAAACAGAGGTCGTGCATGAGTCAGCAAGATGGGTCGCTGCTCCCTGGGTTGAAAAATTTCAGACACATCGTGTGACGTTGACTCCAGTCGTTCTGAATCAGGCACGTCACGTCATGTTTCTGGTGAGTGGAAAAGATAAGGCGAATGCCTTACAGGTTGTCATAGAAGGGCCTTCACAGCCAGATCAGTACCCTTCTCAAGTCATTAACCCGTTATCAGGTGAACTGCTCTGGCTCGTTGATGAACAAGCTGGCAGTCTTTTACGCAAGACCACATTCCAAACTCAATGAAAGGGTCACAAGACTATGAATGTAATGAACGCGCCACCCGCATTCATTCAAGCCTTACATAAGGCTTCTGTGACATGTCGGACTCCAGACTGTAAGGGAGCCGTAACCGTTGTTGATCTGACTCACCGCCATGATCGTGTGAAAACTTTTAGTTTTCACTGTGACCACTGCAATTGGAAAGCAGAAATACGAGGAGAATTGCAAATGGATCCTCCCTGGGACGAAGCCGCCTTAATCGAGATCACTGAGGAGCATCTTTTACATCTTGAGCCGGTGTGTCCCCATGATCAGGCCCCTGTGCATTTTCATTCACTCCCCAATCCACGGCGTAAAGCTCGATACCAAATTTCCTGCCACTATTGCGGCCGCCAAGCCGAACTCGAATGGCCCCCCGCCGAAGCTAAATGGTAATGGCCACTTGTAATCGATATGTCATTCGCGACCTGATACCAAAAAAGGTTGCCTGTCAATTGCGGGAACTGTGTCAGCACTACCGTGGCCATTGCCAACTGTAATCTCTATATCAGTAGGTCTCGAATGCCATCAAAAATTGCTTATGAGCCGACCTATACAGCGGTCAACGATCGTACTCACCAAGGCCACTTGTAATCGATATGTCATTCGCGACCTGATACTAAAAAAGGTTGCCTGTCAATTGCGGGAACTGTGTCAGCACTACCGTGGCCATTGCCACCAGTAATCGACACATCATGGGATAAAAGAAATTCCACGTAGGGTGGATGCTGCTGGTTATGTTTCTGTCTGCTTGATCTTTTTAGACGGTGGTCACGGTTAGACGAAGGCCTGCCGCATCTAAGACTTTCGTGAGCGTATCCAGACGGGGGTTGCCCTTTCTAGACAGTGAGGTATAGAGGGCTTCTCGAGCGAGATGGGTCTTCTTGGCCAATGTTGTCATATTGCCGACCCTTGCAGCGGCGACATCTTTTAACGCTTCTTTAAACAAGTCCAGATTCCCATCAGCAAGGATTTCTTCTAAGTAGAGAGCCGCCTGTTCCGGGTCTTTCAGAACTTCGAGATTGCCAAACACAAATGGTTGACTGGCTTTTCTAGTCATGAGGATGTCTCCTTTCGAAATCAGCAAGATAGCCCTTAGCTTGAGCGATCGCTTTTGTCTGGTCTTTTTTGGTTGATCCCGCCAGCAATAACACCATCGTCTTCTCTTTTAGAGAATAATAGATGCGATAACCTCCTCCGAAATGTTCCCGCATCTCCCAGAGGCCTTGCACCCCTTTGATCCGTTTGCAATCGCCAAAGTTCCCAAAACTCGTACGGCGTAATCGGACGGCGATTTTTCTTTGAGCCGTCTGATCTTTCAGGTGGTTGACCCAATCACGAAATGGTGTCTTGCCGTCTTCGGTGATGTATTCCTCAATCGTGTATCGGGTAGCCACTCCCTATAATGTAATATATATATTACTATTTTGCAAGTTCAGGATTATGGGAAATGGGGAAAATTTCCACCATCAACGGTTAAGAGATCGTAAAATCAGGGAACGACAACTACAGATTTATCTACTCTATACCTGCTCTTTAATATCATCTTCTCATCCACTTTTCTCCTATTTTTCCCTCTCGATTTCTTCTTGACAAATAAGGTAAGAACTTTAGGATAGGTTCTATTTAAAGAAACACTATGGGATTGATTGAATTAACGAATATACGCTTTCTGTAAACTGTTCGCGTACACGGTTTGCAAAATTTGTTTCCGATTCAACTGTTTACCTACCTTATTTGAGAGTGACAAATCTATTCACGAAAGCGGGCGTAGATGCCTGAAAAATGGGTGAGAAAACTGTTTTCGAGTAAATTCTCGATGTTTTTAGTCCGAGGGTCCACAAGAATGAGAAGTGTAGGATGCAACTGAAGAGTCAGAACACTCATTGGGTTAAAAAAACTTTTAATAACTCAACTTTCACAAACCTCTCCATCAAATTGAATTTATATGACATATGGGAATCTACATCTGTATTCATGGGAACACTCAATTTGTAGTGTCGGGGGCGAAATAAGGAGCGAATAGATTGCTATTGCCAAAAAATAAAAATGGAGTGTTCAGCTATTTAATTTGGGGTATGTTGTTTTTTTTAGAGATAGTAGGCCCTGCTACAAGTTACAGTTTTTCGCAAGACGAATGGACTCAGCAATATCAACGTATTGTCCTTCTAGTTGCAGGTAACAAACTTCAAGAAGCGCTGCCTTTGGCTTTAGATAGTCTGACTAAAGCGAATGAGCATTTTGGCAAATCAGATCGCCTAACAACGACTAGTGCAACTTTGGCTATCCGAATATATACGAGGAAAAGGGGACATTCACCTTTTTTGTTCGAATGACCATCCGAATGGGGAAAAGTGGATAATCTCATTTTGGGAGAGATGGACGTCGAAGCCATTCGACAAAGCGTCAACCGAGGCTCACCGTTTAATCGACAGACCTGGACATAATGGACGGTAAAGCGATTGGATCTTGAGTTCAGCATGAATCTGCGTGGACGGCCCTGTCAGGGATCATCAAGACGCATGCCTTAATATAAAAGGAGAATGTCCCATTTTCCTTTTCCCTTTTCCTGTATTGCAGGCCCACAAAGCTACGAGAATATGAGGAATGCATTGGGGCTGTTGAAATTCATTTCTCAAGGAAAAGACGATATCAAGAATAACAAGACCACTACACATGCAGACCTGTTCAAGAATTTAGAAGCGCACTTACATGGTCAATGGAATAATCCCACCGTCAAAGCAGTGCTCCTTTCTCCTTTCAAAACCCACACTAAGTAGATCATTCTCATTTCCCATATTGATAAAACAGATAGCGGGAAACAGTGATTTTGAGGTGTCGATCCCACTGAATCTGTTTGACCATAGTCCGTTTAGAGTGTATACTTTAAAGTGTCAACTACGGAGGATTTCATGCAGGCTACCGCAAAAGATTTACGATTCTCGTCAAAAGAACTCCTTGCCACTGTTTCTCGAGGTGAAGAAGTCGTGATTACACATCGAGGAAAGCCTGTGGCGAAGTTAGTGCCCTTGGATTCCGGTACACAACTGTCGAGCGCCGAGCTCAAACTGTATGGTATTTGGGCGAAGCATCAGCCCTCTCAAAATGTCAAAACCTACGTGCGCCAACTCAGAAAACCGAGACACACGCGTGCTCATTGATACAGACGTCCTCATTTGGTTTATGCGGGGCAATGCGAAGGCGCAAATAATCATTGATCAACAGAAGCCATTCTCCATTTCAGTCGTGACGTATATCGAATTGGTACAAGGGATGCGCAACCAGGAGGAATTGATGGCCCTACGGTCAGCTCTTCGACAGTGGGAGACAAAAATCATTTATCTCACAGAGGCAATCTCATCGAAAGCCATGCTCTATGTCGAAAAGTATGCTCTGAGCCATTCGCTTCATCTCGCTGATGCCCTCATTGGTGCCACAGCCGTCGTGTATGCACTCCCTTTACTCACAGCCAACGCGAAACATTATCGAGTTATTTCCGAACTTAGTCTTCACGTGTTCCGTCCCTAACTTCACCAACGAATCACGAATGCGAGTAAATAGGGGACATTCAAATTCATTGAGATTTCCATTCCAGGCAAGCTCATATTGTTGAAGGAAGAAGATTTGCCTATCAATCAGAAAACCCTGATTTTTGGGGCAAGTTTAGTTTTATTATATTAAGCGAGTGACAAGAGTCTGCCTGTTTAACATTGGAGTAATTGCTAGTTGTTGCATTACCAAACCTTTCTCTCTCCTCGTGATTCTAGAGCCAAAGCATTCATTCACACGAGGAGGTCGAAAATATCTCTGGCCAGACCAATAAGCATCATTATCAATTGTTTTTTGTTAGGTTTAAACGTTTGAACAACTTCACGAGGATCAATATGGTTTAACTGTCAAGAGAACTCACAATGATTTATGGAGATTCTCTATGGCTGTGCTCTTTGTCCTGAACATATCTTTGAGACATTTCTCTAAAAATGGATGATTCAGTCTATACGTGAGAAATTATAAGAATTGGGTAGAAAAGTTTCACTTGATGTCTTCCCAATTTCGGAATGTCGAAGGTTCTTTCTTAACGCCAAGATAACATTTTGAAAAAGTGCGTAACTTATGACCTTTCCATGACAGCCACTTGTAATCTCATGAGCTAGGACACCTGTAATCCTCGTAAACATGTACGCTTAGAGGTTTTCAATAAAAGCGAGATAACAGAGAGCGAATGGCCTGTGAAATAATCGTGTCCTAGGACACCTGTAATCCTCGTAAACAAGTACGCTTAGAGGTTTTCAATAAAAGCGAGAAAGTAGAGAGAGAATGGCCTGTGAAGCGACCGTGTCCTAGGACTTTCACCAAAGATTTATACATTCACACCACATGAAAAAAATTAAAAAGAAGAAAACCGGAAATGCATGGGCGCTTCCGGCTTATGTCATCGGATTTACGCATGCCGATCCACCGCCACCTGGGTATTTGACGGCCTGGTTTGATCAGGAATATGGCGGGCCTCTGTCGATTCAGTTTCTGACGAAGGCGGGGCATGGACAGTTTGATGCGATTCATACGCAATGGCGAGGACGTATCAATATGAATCTTGATTCTCAGACAGTTAAAAAATGGCGTGAACAAATTCATTGGGATCATTCCTTAGTCATTGAAGTCTCACTTGGATCGAACAGTGGGCAGTCGAAAGTTGATGTCATACTGCATGTCGCACGCCTTGCGCGCGGCTTAACATTGCTGACCGATGGCACGGCCTATGATGTGGTGACGAATGCCTATCTCAATCCTTCGGATTGGCAAGATCAGACGCTTGCGGCATTTCTTTTAGATGAGCACATTCAGGTTGAGCAGCAAGAAAAGGTTGAGTCAGGGCAGGTGTGGTTTTATACACGTGGGTTGAGTAAGTTTGGTCTTGATGAATTGGAATGTCTTCGTCCAAGAGGACTTTCTGAGACTGTTGTCAAAGAGATTTTAGAGGAAAGTGCAGAATATGTGGTCAACCACGGAAAAGTCCCAAAAATTGGTGAGGCCATCAACCTGCTTAATGCCGGTCAAGTCGTCAAGATCGTTCGTCATCGAACTGATCAATCGTTTGGAAGGTCAATTGCTTTCCGTGAATTACAGTGGATTTGATTTATAGGAATGTTGAAAAAAGCCGCCAGCGGCGTTCTCGCCCTCTCGCCGTCCAAACGCCACGAAGTTCTCTGTGAGGGGGTCTGCGTTGCGTCAGTGAGTTGATTCGGCAGCGTATGAAGAGGCTGCGCGAGAGTGTCGTTGCTCACGTACCTCCTGCCTTTTGCTCATCATTAGCCATTTTGACCTTTCTCTTTTGATGAAAGAAGTTAAGTCATTTGAATGCTTGCTTCCACTGTATCAGGATGAAATATGTCTGTGGGGGCTGCGAGAGTACGCTCCGCTCGTCACTTGGCCACCTATAATCGTTCTTGCAAGAGGAAGCCCCTCTTCAAAAAAAAGAGTGTCATGTGGTACTACCCCAAAGATAACCGTGCCGAGGGCTGCGGCCTTGCTGGACGACTTTTTTGAACATTCCAGACATTCGTCTTGCCTAGACGATTTCTGGGCCATTGGCATGAAATAGTCAACAGGCTCCTTATGCAAGCAGGCTAGAAAGTCAGAAAACTTGGTGGTTAATCCTAAGGCGTGGCTTGAGACGCTCCAGGGCTTTTATTAATCACATTCATGGCAAGCGCGATCATCGATCCGACGTCTGACACACTAGCGGGAAGCACGAGAGTGTTGCTGGCTTTGGCGAGTTCTCCGAACTCTTGAATGTATTGTTCTGCAACTCGGAGTTGTACGGCTTCGTATCCGCCTGGGACCTGATTGGCTTCGGCAATTTTTCGAATGCCTTCTGATGTGGCAATGGCAATGGCCAGAATAGCCGACGCCTCTCCTTCAGCCTCATTAATTTGTTGTTGTTTTCTGGCCTCCGAAGCTTTGATCACTTTTTGTTTTTCGCCTTCAGCATTGTTAATGGCTGCGTCTCTCTGACCTTCCGAGGTCAAGACAACAGCACGTTTCTCACGCTCAGCTCGCATCTGTTTTTCCATTGCATTGAGAACGTCTTGGGGTGGGTTGATATTGCGAATTTCGTAGCGGAGTACCTTGATTCCCCACGGAGCTGAGGCTTTATCTAACTCATTTACAACCTGAACATTAATATTGGTTCGTTCTTCGAACGTGCGGTCCAAATCAATTTTTCCAATTTCACTCCGCAACGTTGTTTGTGCCAATTGAGAAATTGCAAAGTGGTAATCCGTAATACCATACGAGGCACGTTCGGCATCCAAGACTTTGATATAAAGCACGCCATCTACTCCAACTTGAACATTATCATTGGTAATGCATATTTGCTCGGGGACATCCATCGCCACTTCTTTGAGCGTATGCTTATAGCGAATGACGTCAAGAAATGGGATAAGAATATGAAACCCAGCTCCTATGGTGGCGGAATACTTTCCCAGTCGTTCAACAACATAGGCGCTTTGTTGGGGCACGACAACGGCCGTTTTAGCTAAAATGATAAGAACCAGAAGTGCTAAAAAAATGGCAACAATCAATTCACCTGACATGCTGATCCTCCTGGCTTGTATCTCGTTCCGTTGCTTGCTGTAGACCTAATGTGATGTCACATGTCATGGGGTATGGTGTGTTCATCACTAACCGTATGTCATTTTCCACTCAATTGCTCAGCCTTGACTTGAGACGCTTCAGCCTGAATCCAGAGCGTCAATCCGTCAACTCGAATGACTTGCGTGCGTTGTCCCGTTAGTAGCAAGGTATCTCCTTTATTGCAGGCGGTCCAGGTGGATCCGTGAAGCTCGACCTTGCCTGCGCCTTGGCTCGGGATATCTTCAAGGGCCGTGGCAATTTTACCCAAAAGGGAATCAACGTTGGTTGGGCCTTGTTCCTTAGGCGTGATCTTTCTTTGAAGTGTTCGACTGAGTGCGAGGAGTGAGATGATGCCAAGAATCGCGAATAAGACCCATTGGCTCCAAGCCGCTTCAGCTAGGCCTAACCAGACAACGGCACTGACGACGAGTGCGGCAGTGCCAAAAAACAAAAAGTAAAAATTGCCGAGTCCACCCAGGGTCAAAATTTCCAACCCTAAGAAAGCAAGTCCGAGTAACGCCCAATGCCACCAAATCATGCCATCATCTCCCAGACAAAAAGCTCATACTACCTATGATAGAGGAAAGAGTCGCATTGGTATAGTTCTTTTCGGTTGTGAAACACGAGAAGACATGGAGAGTGGTGATGGGCAATAATGGGATTTCTTACACGTATGCAGATGAAAGATCTTGCCGTTAGAGGGACCTAACTATACAAGCTACCGGCCCATTGTGCATACCCGTTGAGGTATATCGTGGGTCGGCGTTCGTTGGTGCCAATCATTTTTTCAGTTTGTTGGGACCATCGTGGGTGAGGAATGGCTGGGTTGACGTTTGCGACGAGACCATATTCTTGTGGTGCCATGGTGTTCCAAAATGTGGCGGGTTGTTCGGCTACAAACTCTATGGAGACAATGGATTTAATACTCTTGAATCCATATTTCCAAGGCGTGACCAGCCGGATTGGGGCTCCATGTTGTTTGGGCAGCGGGTGACCATAGACTCCGGTGACAAGCAGCGACAACTCATTCGTGGCTTCTTTGATGGAGAGGAACTCTCGATAAGGCCAAGGTCCATAGCCTCGTTGTCCCATAGCCACCTTCGGGGAGTAAAACGAGGTAAGGCGAATGTACCGTGCGGTGCTCAAGGGCTCCACTTGATCGATCAACGCCTTGAGGGGAAATCCTGTCCATGGCACAGCCATGGCCCACGCTTCAACGCACCGATGGCGGTACATTCGTTCTTCGAGTGGCATCGTTCGAAGTAAATCGTCGACAGTCAGTTTTTTCGGCTTCTGAACTAATCCTACAACTTCAATGTCCCAAGGACGAGGTTGAAAAGGGCCAACGCGTCTCCAGATATCATCTTTGGCTTCGCTAAATTCGTAAAAATTATTGTATTGTGCGGCAATATGTTCAGCCGTCATTTGCCGGTCAATTTCAAAAAGGTTGTTTCGTGGAGCGGGGTACACGTCTTTATCAATATCGGACAATTCATAGTTTTTCGGATTCTTGGAAAATCTCTCTTCGCTGACTTCGACAGAGCATCCTGGAAGACCGCTGGTTAGAGCGAAGGCTCCCAATCCCATCAGTTTAAGGTACGTTCGGCGGCTGACCGATTGATAATACAGAGACTCGGGTGTGGCCTCACGTTCAGGAATTCGCCAAGTTGGTGGAAGAATGATATTTGACATAGACTCTCTATATTGAATTACTGCTAGTATCAGGCTATCCTTGAATTGGGCTGAGGGTCAAGTTGTATTCTGATTGACAGAAGGTGTTCGGATTCCAATTCCAAGGGTGTGTGTAAAGAATAATCTCTAATGCGTTGCAGACAATAAAGAGGCGAAGAAAGCAATGGTGGATGTGACAACTGTACTGGGATTGATGGCCGGAGCCTTAACGACCACCGCATTTTTGCCTCAATTACTCAAAACATGGAAAACCCGTTCGGCGGACGATGTCTCGCTTGGCATGCTCTTAACGCTCTGCACCGGAATTATCCTTTGGATTGTCTATGGTGTGTCAATTCGTGATCTTCCACTCATTGTCGCGAACGCCGTCACATTTATTTTGGCGTTTACCATCCTCTGTCTAAAAGTTCGATATCGATCGCAACGTGTGTCTTGACTTTTCCTATTGCAATCTCCTTCCTGTTAAAGTTTTCTATGATCTTCTTTCAGCTTCTCCCCAGGAAGGGCGTTTGTGTGCAGACAATTGATTTTTTTACATACTGATCAGATTTTTGATACGAAAGAACATATGGCAGATAAAGAACAATTACGATTAATCAGATTGGGAGTCGAAGTCTGGAATACCTGGCGTCTGGAGAATCCATCGATTCGCATTGATTTGAGTGGAGCTGATCTATCGGGATTGGAACTATCCAAAATCGATCTTAATGGCGCCGATCTTCAAGATGTAAATCTCGATGAGGCGAATCTTGTCGAAGCGATGTTGACTGGGGCCAACCTGTCAGAGTCGAGTCTTGTTGAAGCGAATCTCACTGGAGCAAACTTGAGTCAGGTAAATGTGAGTGACGCCGATCTTCTTAAGGTTATTCTTGTTCAAGCGAATCTCACCAGAGCTCATTTGGCAAAGACGGATTTCAGTGAGGCTGATTTAACCGAAACAAATTTAACCGAAGCGAATTTGCATTTAGCTAATTTTTCAGGGGCGAATCTGGGAAATGCCAATTTCGAAGGAAGTAAAGTTCGGGAGGGTTGTTTTGTGAAGGCACATCTAGTTTGTGCAAATCTTCGTCATGCCGATCTCGCACAAGCTGATATGACGAAATCGAATTGCGAGGGAGCTAATTTCGAAAGAACATCATTGTTGCAAGTGAATTTTCAAGAGGCCAATCTACAGAGCCTTCAAAATGCGACGATTTCCCAGCTCTCCAAAGCGCACTCATTGGTGAAGGCGCAATTTGACTCGCAAGTCATGGAGGCACTCATCCAAAAATTTCCTCATCTCTTTCATTAATCCTAAATACGTCTTTCAACTCCTAGGGGGTTGTATCTTGCTGAGGCGCGACTCCTGGTGTCGGTTCCAGCGAAGGGCGTTTCACGCACCCTTCTGCAATCATGATCGGGAGAATCATGGTTATGAAAAGAAGGGAAATGAGAAAAGCATTTCTTATGAGAACTTGAACATCAGTAGGAAAAAGCTGAATGAAGAGCTGCATGGGGTGGCCCTCCAGCTTGAAGGATGAGTATTCTTACTTCCTTATAGTTTAACAATTTTCACTACCGTAGTGAAGAAGGCAAGACCAAGGCCAAGTCTCATGCACTCTTGTGCAGTGTAGTCCAAAGAATCAATAGAAGAATGTGTCCCAGACTCACTGATACGGAATCAGTAGTCTTGCGAAAAAACTTACTTTTTGGGGAAGGTTTTGCGGGAGAGGTCGATATAGGAAAGTCTGCTTAGAACTTAGTCTCACCAGGCTGGGCAAACCAGTCAATATCGAAAATTAATGGAAAGAACAACCTAGGGTGATTGGGTTTCTTTTGCATATGCCCAATCGCTATCAGGGTCTACCAAATCGACCTTGTGAACCCTGTCAGGAAACGTACCTTGTAAAAGCGCGTAGTGCTTTTGCAGTTCCCCTTTGGGGTGTTGCCAATCATGAAGATAGAAATTGCGGTAACCTTTGCTTGTAACGCTGCCTTGGTGCAGTCAATACATGGGCGCAGAGTTGAGTACACAACTGAACCTTCAACGGCGTTTCCGAATCGTGCTGCTGTGATAAGAGCGTTCTGCTCTGCATGCACGCAGATGCAGACATCGTAGCCTAAACTGGCCTCTAAAGTGTGCCGATCACGACAACGGGCGCATCCACCATCAGTGCAGTTTGTTATTCTTCTGGTGTGCCGTTGTAACCTGTGGATACTATGCAGTTTTCCCAGACAATCAATGCCCCAACTTTACGACCATAGCAATTCGCTTTTTTTCGAACTGCTATAGCGATCATGTAGCAATGATCTCGATCCATGAAGTCCTTTTTGTTCAAGAATTAGAAATTCTGAGGTGACCCCTTAGACAATAGAAATGTGTTAAGGCAAGACCTGCCACTCAATTCTCTCTTACTCAGCCTCACCCTATATCTTCCTGCAAAGCTTTGATGCCGTCTAGAAGAACATGTGCATATTCTTCCGTTTTTAATTTATGTTGATTTTTAGAATTAACGGAAATGCATTGGGACAGGCATGAGCATTGAAGTAATTTTTCAAAAGGTATAAGGCAACACTCATACAGGTTCCTTTATATTCATTTTTACGACTATCTACCTTTATGGCAAAGAAATACCACTTACTTGTTTATATAAGGATACAGCGTAAGAGTCAGTCATTCCTGAGACATAATCTGTTATCTGAAGCAAACGAGTGTAGGAATCTTGGCTGGGCTCTCCTCCCGATCCTAGGTATTGGGATGGAAGGAGTTTAACAAAAGCTTTGCTTTTTGACGAAGGCCATTGGTTTTCTGCTAAATCATTTACTGCGCATGAAAATGCATCAAGTAACCCGCCAAGAACCGCAAAGCCTGGAATTTCAACTTCCAAAACATCTTTGGCAGCAAATATCTCGTTTTTCTCTATGTTACTTATCTCATTTAAATTCTGAGAACATGGGATATACTTGATAAGGTTATCATCAAAATTCCCACAAAGAATCTCCTCTTCTTTTTGAAGGAAACATTCTACGACTTGTCGAACAAGTGTGCTAATAGCTTTTGCACGGAGAAAAGAAACTTTATCATCTTCACTGACAAACCGTTTTAATCCTACATCTACTTCTCCATTGTTGTCGATAACCAACCTAAGATGTTCATCTACTTTTTCGAAGGAAACCTTCCCCATGTGGTAACCATCTTCAAGATCCACAATGTGGTACGAAATATCATCAGCGGCCTCAACCAGAAAAGCCAAGGGATGCCTGGACCAACAGGAACTACCTGGCACCCTCTTTATAAGACCAACCGTTTCTGCTATTTCATCAAAATAGGATCGCTCAGATTGGAAATACCCATGCTTCTTATCAATGCTAACTCCTTTATGAGTCGTCGCATCCAGATCTACTAACGACTCTCTAGGATATTTCGTAAACGTGGCAAGCGTTGCATAAGTTAATTGCAATCCGAATGCCTGCGGATTCTGCAAGTGGGTTAAGATTCTGAAGCCTTGAGCGTTGCCCTCAAAACGTTCAAAGTCCTTTTTTTGAGGATCGGTAAGCTTCGATAAAATTTTCTCATTTTTCTCTAAAACCCATTCTCTGATTGCATCTTCTCCCGAATGCCCAAATGGCGGATTGCCTATATCATGTGCCAAACATGCAGCCGCAACTATTGTCCCGGTATCGGAAGGCAAAACCCCTTCTGGATCAATTATTCTTCTTTCATTCAGACTAAGTCCGATTTCGGTACCCAGGGAACGGCCTACACAGGAGACTTCCAGACTATGGGTAAGCCGCTTTCTTACATAATCACTTTTGGCGAGGGGAAATACTTGTGTTTTATCTTGAAGTCTTCTGAATGCTGAAGAATACACTATGCGGTCGAAATCTTTATGGAAGGGTGAACGTCCGCTAGAAGTTTCAGGAGGTTGGGGAGTTTTCCCCCACCTCTTATCAGACAGTAGGTTCGCCCAATTCATTATTTTCGGGTTTAATGTTTTTTTCGATTTCATAATTTTGAATTCTAGACTTATTTAAAAGAAACAGTAAGGCAGACATTAGTGTAAGGCATATTTATTTATTTCAACTCACCTTGCCCTAGAGATTGCCGAGTCAAAATATCAAGAATCTGACCCCAGGTGCTAAGCTAATTGCGGTGAACTTGTGAGCAAGTGCAATTGGCACGATCGCATTACGGTACAATTCAGTCTCAAAGGTTTCAATCATCTTCAACGCTCGCCTTCTCTTTGCTCCAGGAAATCTTAATGGGCTTAGAATATTCTCTATGCGGATCTGTAGTCTTCTGCCTGTTAAGTTGAATGGCTTCGGTTATCTTGCTTCAGCTAGACATTGCTCAACCAGCGATTGCTGGTGTTCCATTTGTCCAAACGAGACATCGCGGAGCTGGCCTTTGCGGTCAAACAGGATGGCTGAAGGGGTACCTTGTAAGGAAAAGCGATCGAAGGTCTCGGCTTTCATGGTTTTTTGTTTCAAGTAATTTCGGACTTGAGTGAGGACATTGAGTTGCTGGTCTTCTGTTAATTCTCCAAAATTTGGCAGAATATCTTGAGCATACCGCTCCACTTTTTCGTGTGTGACAGGTTCGGATTCTGGGACGACGCGATCCATGCCGACAGGGAATGGTAATCGCCACTCAAGCTTGCCATCAGTCAGCATGCCTTGATGCGTTAAGGCTTTTAATGTTTCCCCAATCACTTCTCCTGTGTCGACCAATCGCTGTAAGTTTTCTATCGTATTTTTGTCATAATCCTCAAATGCTGTCGCGAGCCCAATGATGACTAACCCCTTATCCCGATAGCGTTCATGTAATTGAATGGCTTTTGGTAACGCATAGAGAAAACATCCAGGGCAATTCACCTGAAACACTTCGATTACGATAACAGAGCCGACAAGTTCTTCGAGTGTGATCGGTCCACCCTGCACCCATGTGTCGACAGAAACATCAGAAAGTGTGTGGGCGTTCATTAGCATGCCCTTTGCCTCCGGTGCCATGTTGCCAAACCGATGAGCCCTGATGTTAGTAACAGTAGGGTCGACGGTTCAGGTACGGGTTGCGAAGGTGTCGTGGATACCTGGTCCACGAGTAAGCCTGAAGAAGCTCCAACAAACCCGCTGTTGGCGACTCCGAATCCTACGGTATAGTTGCCGTCGTTCGGAAGCATAAGGGAGACATGTCGAAACCCTGTTTCAAGGTTAAAGGGAGTAGGGGATGACCGGAAAGGATTAATCGAAACAAGTGTCTCTTCAGGGGCGTTAGGAATATCGAGTGTGTTGCTTAAGATTTTTCCAAAAGACAGGTTTGGCCCGGTCAGTGTGACAAACGAGACGTCGCGTGACGCATCTGGATCAACACCGCCACCCCAAAGTCCATCGCTGGTCAGAAAATTATATTGAAATGATAGGGTTTCACCTGCGGAAGCGTGAAAATTTTGCTTGATGGCTGATCCGTCCTTGGCCCCAAATGACGGCCCAGGCGAAGGGTGAATGGAATCCACAAGTCCTTGGGAAACGCCAAGGAAGGCCTCTATGTTATCGATGCTGGCTGTGTTCGTACTCGTGCCATCTTCTGTATTAAGAAATACCTGGAAGTTTCCCTGCTTGGGTCCGCTTCCAAATACGGATGTTTCAACATTGACTAACCCAAGCGTTTGCCAATGGTTAAGGTTCCCCGTCTCAAATCCACCATTACTGAGAGGAAGGGCCAATGCTGGAGAAATCCACGTAATGATAATACTCAAAAGTATAATTAGTTTTTGCATGATTGCCCTCCAGGGAATTTAGATGGAGTGGAAAATATGGAGTTATTAAGCTTACTCTAAGAAAGACGACTTTGCACAAAGATCAGGCTGAAAAAGTGATAAAATGGTGAGAAGTCTTGCGTGCCGATATTTTCAGAATCGTATCTTAATAAAAAACACAAAATATTGAAAGCATTCGTATTGCTAGCTTTTGTTCGTGTCTCAACAGATACCGCGCAGATGTTTTTCGTGAGAATCTCATGATGAACATCCCTGGGAAATGTTTAATTCCTAACACACGAATGGCAATGCGATCAGTGATGACTGTGCTGATTTGTGTAGCGTGTCGGTGTTTGGGTTCTTTCCACCTGGTGTGGGGGGAGATGAGTAGGAATATAGTCTCGTTTGCTTGCGCTAGACAGTTCGTACCCAACGTGGGAAAACGTAAAAGACCGTTGGCGCTTGAACACCAACGGACTTTTTCCGAAATATTATACGGTAATTTACTCGCCAGATTTTTTGACGTAGGCTTTATAAACGTGGATGGAATTTTCGTCAGCTTCTTCTAAGCCAACCCATTCATGGCCGGTCGTTTCGCACCAGGCTGGCATATCCTTCTTAATGCCCTCGTCATCTGATGCGACTTCCAGGACTTGCCCAGGCACGAGTTCCTTAATCTTTTTAGAGGTCATGATAATCGGCATGGGACAAAAGTACCCAAGGGTATCGAGTTTGACATCGGATTCTATCATTGTGATTCCTCAATCGTTAAATAAACAAGTTAACAGAGCCATTTTTTGCTTCGGCAAGGTACGTAGAGACACCTGCTAATTGGTCGACGCCATCAATCAGGGTATCTTTCGAGATGCCCATCATTCCAAGGGTGGTTGTACAGGCAATCATGTTGACCCCAAGATCTTGAGCGGTTTCCAGTAATTCAGCAATGCCGGGCATCCGGTTATTTTTCATCACCTTTTTCATCATGCTGGTCCCGAGACCTCCGAAATGGAAGCGGGATAACGGGAGATTCTCGGTGCCACCCTTATTGATCCATCCAAAGGCTTTCCGCATCCAGTCTTTGGCCGAACTTGTTGTGTCCTGTTTGCGGATGATGTTCAAGCCCCAGAATGTAAAAAACATCGTCACTTTCATGCCCATGGCTGCTGCGCCCGTGGCAATAATAAATGCTGCCATGGCTTTATCCATGTCCCCACTGAGACAGACAATGGTGACGCTGTCTGGTTTTTTTTCTTTTAACTCTGCGAGCGCTGCTGTGGGCTCGAGCTGAGCAGAATTCATAGTTCACCTACCTCTATAAAGGGGAATATTTGTGCGATGACCTTATTCGTGTTGCTTATATTGACTATAGTATGGTGTATTTTTTGGTGTCAAGAAAATGCCTTAGACCTCAGTTTTTCTGCCCATGCGAAAAGAGTGAGAAATAACAGGGTCTTGAAGTCTCTCTCATTATGAAAAAACTCGTTGAATGTGTGCCTAACATCAGTGAGGGACGGGATCTCGACATTATTAATGCATTGGCGGAGGTTGTGCAGCGTGTCGAGAACGTGGTCTTACTTGATCGACATTGTGATATTGACCATCACCGTTCGGTGTTTACGATTGTAGGTATTCCGGAGGCAGTGCTGAATGTTGTGTATCAGCTTACCCGTCATGCGATGAAGTTGATTGATTTGTCAAAACATGAAGGCGTACATCCCAGGGTCGGGGTCGTGGATGTTGTGCCCTTTATCCCGCTTGAGGGTGTCACGATGGCTGAATGCATCACCCTGGCTCAGTGTTTGGGGAAAAAAATAGGCGAAGAATTAACGATCCCTGTTTTTCTTTATGCACAGGCTTCTCCCCTTAATCCGCCCCGATCATTAGAGGTCATACGGCGAGGTGGCTGGAGCGGTTTGTCGGAACGAATGGAAAAAGAAGGAGAGTGGCGTCCGGATTTTGGCCCCCAGAACCTACATGCGACGGCAGGAGCCGTTTCTGTGGGAGCCAGGGATTTTCTAATTGCTTATAATGTGTTGCTTCAATCGAATGATCTATCAATCGCGCAAGCAATCGCCAAATCCATTCGAACATCTGGAGGGGGCCTCTTATCTTTAAAGGCAATGGGGGTGGCCTTACCAAGTCGTGGAGTCGTCCAGGTCTCAATGAATTTAACGAATTATCAGGAAACCTCTCTGTACGATGCGTATTGTGCGGTGCAAGAAGGGGCCGAACGGTATGGTGTGGGGATTGAAGAAAGTGAACTGGTAGGGCTCGCTCCTCAGGCAGCAATCCCACCTGAATATATTAAAACTCTCAAGTTTAGGAACTGGAATCCCGACCAGATCTTAGAAACGAGGTTAGTACAGACTGGCTTCAAGTATTTCCCCTTGTTCTCATAAGAGATAGAAGGCGAAGTCGGCAATGGTGATTTTTTCTGATATAGGGGGCACTATGGCAACAGTGGCATTTGATAAGGAAGGTCGAACCGCTCTTCGAGAAAGCAAATTCGGCCATATGACGGTCAGGGCCATCATGGAAGAAGATGTCCAATCTGCAAGTAAAGATGTGAAGGCGGAGTTTGTCGCTTCTCTCATGATGGAAGGTTTTGGATCCGTGCCGATCGTGGATGCTGCTGATCGCTTACTCGGGATCGTCTCAGAATTTGACCTGTTGAATGCTGTTCGGAAAGGACGAAAATTGGCCGATGTGACCGCAGGCGAAATTATGACCCCGAATCCTGTCTCAGTGACGAAAGATACCGATGTGCTGACTGTGATAGATGTACTCCATAACAACCACCTCATTCGCGTTCCGGTCATCGATTCCGCTGGTCGATTAGTTGGAATTGTGGCACGACGTGATGTCCTGCGCGGATATCTTCAGAGTTCGTATTTGTAGAGTACAACACTTTTCTTCGTCGTGTGTGCTTTCACCGTGCCCTTCTTGGCGTATACCTCATAAGTAAATGCGTTAAGTCTCTCCTTGTTTGTTCATCGTATCTCATTGGAGAACGAGCACTCCTACCTGTCATGTATTAGTATTCATCACGTATCATTCTTCACAATTGATTCGTTTATGTCTTTCGGGCATGTGAGTGCGCAGGGTATGATCCAAAAGGTTTTTGGATTATCTGCTAGCTTTTTTTATTCTACTTCCAGTATTTTCATCGATTAATAACTATTCAATTGTGAGTTGATTTCTATGAAGCAATTTGCTCGTCGTATCGTGGGTACACCATTGTTTGAGCGTTTGATTATCGGATTAATTCTTGTCAATGGCGTGATTCTCGGGATGGAAACGTCTCCGGATCTCGTCGCGCAATTTGGTGATTTCTTTCATCTGGCTAATCACTTCATTCTTGGCGTATTTATTCTCGAGGCCGCGCTCAAGATGATGGCTGTTGCCCCGCAGGTGAGCCGGTATTTCAAAGATGGCTGGAATATCTTTGATTTTTCGGTGATTGTGTTTTCCTTAATTCCTGCGACCGGGGAATTCGCCATGATCGCACGGTTAGCGCGTCTCCTCAGAGTGGTTAGGTTAATTTCCACTATCCCTGAACTGCGACTTATCGTCTCGACGTTAGTTCGATCAATTCCCAGTATGATCCATGTGATGACCCTGATGGGTGTTATTTTTTATATTTACGCCATCACGGGCTTTCAGTTGTTTCATGAGCATGATCCGACACACTGGCGGTCGCTGGGAATTTCCTTGCTGACCCTGTTTCGTGTGGTTACACTGGAAGACTGGACTGACGTGATGTATAAGGCTATGGAGCTGTATCCATTTGCGTGGATGTATTTTGTCAGTTTTGTCGTGTTGGGGACTTTTGTTGTTGTAAACCTGTTCATCGCGGTCGTTATTAATAATCTTGACGAAGCCAAGGCCGAGCGGTTGCGGGAGCTTGAAGCGCCAGTCACACAAGAAGAGATTTTGAAAGATCTACGCGAAACGCAAAAAGCTCTTAAACGTCTGGAGGACAGGTTGGAGCGTGTACCATCGTAGTGTGAGAGATAACGAAAGCGGTGTGAGTATCAGTCTTATCGACGGGGAAAAAATTTTTCCGTTAACGTTTGCCCTTTCCGTTGAAAAAACTTAGCATTGGTTGGGCAGGGCATTCCAGCCTCGACCCACGGGTCCACTTTCCTGAACCAGAGACTGAGTTTCTTTGACAATGGCACGCGGAGGTCTTTGCCCGATGGCGTGAGGCCATCGCTGATAGCCCAGATTATTCGCGGATTCTCGTGAAAGTGTTGGGTCAATCGTTCACGATCGAATGGAGGTTCGACCTCTCCGTCTTTATTGATAAATGGTCCAGTGACCTTACGGCACACTCGAATTGCATCCAAGTCTTTCCAGTCAAGTTCTTGTACCGAGAGCGGAGAAAACCATGCATTCTTGAGATAGGGTGCCTTGTGGCATGTTGCACAAAATGTAGGATTCTGTGGTCTAGCTTCCTCGTCAAATTCATACGGGAACTTTTCTATGCCGATGCGATATTGATGCATGTCGACAATTTTATCGTGTGTGCCGAGAGCATGACAGGTTGTGCATCGATCATGTGAGAAAATTGGATGAAGCACGGACTCGTAATAACTGATGGTCTTTGCGTAAATCTTAATTGAGTCTGACTCCCAGGTCTTCTTGCCTTTTGTCACAACGACTTTCACGATTTTCGGCCATGTTTTGACTCGGACATTGTCAAGTTGCACTCTGGTGAGGAGAGTTCCGTGTTTACTAAAACTCAATCGGGTTAACGGTGCTTCTTTTCCATCAACCGTCAATGTAATGCAACATTGTTTTTTCTTGACGA
>BQIU01000057.1 GCA_021603905.1 Nitrospirales bacterium | reverse complement strand
TGGAACGAGAAGATGTGCAGGCCATTGTGACGAAGCTTGATACTCAGAAAGTTCCGTATGAATTATCAGATGGTGGTGACACGATTAAAGTTCCGAGTGAACAAGTTCATGAGCTGCGGTTGCAAATGGCCTCTGATGGGTTGCCAGAAACCGGGGGTGTGGGTTTCGAAATTTTCGATCGTGTCGGATTAGGCGTGACCCAATTTGTACAGAAAATGAACTACCGTCGGGCCTTGCAGGGTGAACTGGCGAGAACGATTTCGCAAATACGTGAAGTCGAACGGACACGGGTGCATTTAGTTCTTCCAGAACGTCGATTATTTACTTCTGATAAGCAGCCAGCACAGGCTGCGGTGGTATTGACCTTACGGCGAGGAGCGGCCTTGTCGCAAGGGCAAGTACAAGGCGTCACGCATTTGGTATCGAGTAGTGTCGAGGGGCTGACTCCAGGTGATGTCACGGTTGTGGATAATCACGGGCAAGTGTTGAGCAAGACAGCGGGACAGAAGGATTCCCAATTGACCTCTACGCAAGTGGACATGCAGAGAAATATTGAGCATGACCTTGAACAGAGAGTACAGACCATGTTGGATAAGGTCTTAGGTCGAAATAAATCTGTCGTGCGAGTTTCGTCGGAACTAGATTTTCGTCAAGTAGAAGTGACGGAAGAAACTTATGATCCGGAAAGTCAGGTTGTTCGAAGTGAAAATCGTAGTCAAGAAAAAGTTATAGAAGATGCCGGCCCATCAGGCGTACCTGGCGTCCGGAGTAATGTGCCGAATGATGGAGACGTGGAAGGGGGAAGTGGAAGACCCAAAGAGGCCAAACGTAAAAATGAGGTCCTCAATTATGAAATGAATCGAAAAGTAAGCAAAATTGTTGAACCCACAGGCTCCATCCAGCGTTTATCGGTGGCGGTGCTGGTGGACGGGACGTATGTTCCGGTTGAGGGCGCAGAAGCTGAAGCGAATGCTGATGTTGCTGAATTAAAGTATGTTCCTCGCTCTGAAGAGGAAATGAGTAAGCTCGTGGATATTGTAAAGAAAGCTGTCGGATTTTCAGAATCACGCGGTGATGAAATCGAAGTGGTCAATACCCCATTTGAAGCGGCCCCGTTGACGGAAGGTGATGAACACGTTGCGACAGTGGTGCACTCATTCTTAGCGACATGGGGGGGGGTGATCAAACCTGCGGTCTTTCTGGTACTTGGATTGCTCGTGTTACTGCTCGTGGTACGTCCTATGGTGACGAGTCTCATCACGCCTCCATCTGAACCAGTACCTGTTCCGCAAGACGGGTTGCCGGCAACCGTCGCTGAATATGAGGCAGAAATTACTGAAACACCTGAAGAGCATGCGATCAAATTAGCTTCAGATAATCCGACGACAGCGGCGCATGTGATCCGAACATGGATAAAGGGAGAACAGGAAGACAAGGCGGAGAAAGCCTAAGATGGCACTTGTATTGTCTGGCTATGAAAAGGCGGCGATTCTGCTTCTCGCTATTGGTGAGAATGCCGCTGTCGAAGTATTAAAAGTATTGGATCAGAAAGATATTCGAGCGATTGGTGCATATTTAGGAGGCATGGTGAATGTTGGACAAGATGAACACCGTACGGTATTGCGAGAGTTTGTTCAACAGGCAGGGGCATCCGGTCTTTCAGTTGAAGGAAAGACGTATCTTTCAAAGATCCTCAATTCTGCTCTTGGGAAGGATAAGGCTAGACGAATTCTCAGTTCATTGAATACGTCAGAAAATGCAGGATTTGAAACATTAAAATCCATGGATTCGGCCTCCATTGCCAATATGTTGTCATATGAACATCCGCAAACGGGTGCGCTGATTCTCTCAAACCTCGAATCGGATCAGTCGGGTCAGGTGCTTGCGCTCTTACCCAGCCAAAAGCGCGATGCCATTGTCTATCGAATGGCCACGACGGAAGAAGTCTCTCCCAATATGCTTGAGGAATTAAACGGTGTACTTCAAGATGAACTTCGTGCTGGCTCATCTAAGAATGCCGTGGCTGTCGGGGGAACGGGATTAGTAGCCGAAATCCTTAATTCGGTCAAACGAAATGTTGAGGGTGAAATCATGGCGGCATTGGAAGAGAAAAATGCGGAAATTGCCGAAGAGATTCGCTCCAAAATGTTTGTATTCGAAGATCTTGAGGATGTGGATGATCGGGGGATGCAGGAAGTCTTGCGTGATGTCAGTAAAGAAGAGCTGATCCTGGCGTTAAAAGCTGTTGATGACGGGTTGAAAGAAAAATTCATGAAGAACATGTCGAGTCGAGCGGCTGAGTCGTTGAAAGAAGATATGGAAAGTCGAGGTCCCGTGAAATTGAGTGATGTTGAATCGGCGCAGCAGAATATTCTGAAAATTGTCCAGAAAATGGCTGCTGAAGGTCGCGTGGTCCTTGGAGGTAAGGGTGAAGAGCAAATGGTCTAAGGTGATCAAATCTGAGAATCAACGACTGGTTGTCCGCTCATTTGAGATGACGGAACTCATACCGATGTTCATGAAGAACATAGGGCAGCAGCAGGTCTCGAAAGAGGAGCAAGAAAAAGTCGAAGAGGCAGAAATGCCCCATGATTGTTCGGATCTTCAACAACAGGCATTTGAAGCAGGACGAATCGCTGGTATTGAAGAAGGGACAGAACAATGTCGTCAGAACGTCGAACAGGAAACACAGCGAGCTCTGAGGTTAGTCGGGCAGGTTGAAGAGGCGAGGGTGAGAATGTTGCGTCAAGCCGAATCAGATTTGGTTGAGTTAGCCTTGGCTATCGCGAAAAAAGTCATTCATCGTGAAGCGTCAATGCATAAAGATGTCGTGGTGGAACAAGTCGGTCATATCTTTAAAAGTCTTGCCACTTCCTGTGAGTTGTGTCTGTATGTTCATCCCGACGAAGTCGAGTATCTTCAAACCATGCAGTCGCATCTCATGACTCATGATGGGAATAGTCCTTCCATTCGGATTGAAGGTGATCCAGCGATGGAAATTGGCGGATGTTTCCTTCAAACGGGAGGGCTGTCCATCGATGCTGGAATTGAGTCACAGCTAAAAATTATTAGTGAAGCGTTACAGCCACAAAGTGAGTCAGATGAAACTGTCGAGCCTTCTACCACGTCTTAACGAAACGGATCCGATTACCGTGTATGGACGAGTCGTGAACGCTGTCGGCTTGACGGTGGAAGGGACAGGACCACCAGTCTCTGTGGGACAGAGTTGTCAAATTGTGAAAGAAACTGGAGAACTGCTCACGGAAGGTGAAGTAGTTGGGTTTCGACAGGGTCGTGTGATGCTCATGCCATATGGAGACATGCAAGGCATTCGCGCTGGAGACCGTATTGTCTATGAAGCCAAGGCTTCACACGTTCGAGTCGGACCACGGTCTCTGGGCCGTGTCTTAGATGGGTTGGGTCGTGTGATCGACGGGCGAGGTCCGATTCCTCAGACTGAGACCTATCCGTTAGTGGGACAGATTCCTACGCCATTTGAGCGTGATCGAATTGCCCAACCTATGGATCTCGGTCTTCGGTCGATAAACGCCTTACTGACCTGTGGTGTTGGCCAGAAGCTTGGCATTTTTGCAGGAAGTGGAGTGGGGAAAAGTGTCTTGCTTGGCATGATCAGTCGTCATGCATCAGCTGACGTGAATGTGATTGCGCTAATCGGTGAACGTGGAAGAGAAGTCAAGGAATTTATTGAGCGAGAGCTTGGCTCTGAAGGGTTGCAGCGGTCAGTGGTGATTGCCGCCACCTCTGATCAATCTCCGCTTGTTCGATTACGCGGTGCCTTGCTTGCGACGGCGATTGCAGAATATTTTCGTGATCAGGGAAAGCATGTCCTCCTCATGATGGATTCCGTGACTCGATTAGCCCATGCACAGCGGGAGATTGGGTTGGCCGTCGGAGAACCCCCAACGGCCAAGGGGTACCCGCCATCGGTCTTTAATCTTCTCCCAAAAGTCTTAGAGCGTGTTGGCCCGGCTCGAGGTGGTTCGATTACCGGTTTGTATACGGTCCTCGTCGATGGTGATGATCTGACTGATCCAATTGCCGATGCCGTTCGAGCGATTTTGGATGGACATATCGTGTTAGACCGAAATTTAGCAACTCAAGGTCATTTCCCAGCGATCAATGTTCTGAGCAGTATTAGTCGTGTGATGTCCGATGTGGTTTCGTCCGAGCACCTTAGTGCAGCCCGGTCGTTTCTTGAAATCATGGCGGTGTATCAAAATTCAGAAGAATTGATCAATCTGGGTGCATATCAACCGGGTAGCAATGTCAAATTGGATGTGGCGATCACGATGCGTGATCATATTCGTCAGTTTTTAACGCAGCAGCGAGAGAATCGAGTCAGCATAGAGGAAAGCGTTCAAGCGCTCTATGAATTGTTGGAACACGCGAAGCAAGTCTCTTTAGCGCATGCGAGTGAGAAAGGCCGAGCATGAATTGGACCACGTTACTACGATTTCGAAAGCAAGTTGAAGATGTGATTCGAGAAGAAGTGATGTTCGCAGAATTAGAGAAATCACGTGAAGAGGCCAAAACACAACAATTGCGAAATGAGATTGATCATTTGGCTGTGTCCTTAGATCGAAGTCTACAAAACGGAGTAGATACGATATTTGCCGAGCAGCGGTTTCGATGGCTTGATGAAACGGGGGGGCTGTTGGAGAGGCAAGCGAGGAAGATGCAAGAGATTGATCATAAGCTTGGAGAACTGAGGAAACGCTTGCAAACGGCTCATCATGCCCGACGGGTGGTTGAAATTGTTATTGAGAAAAAAGAGGCCGCCTATATGAAAAAACTTGCCAAACAGGAGCAGGCGATGATGGAAGAGGCGACAGCACATAAACATGTGACCATGGCCCGTGAAGGGTGGCTATAAGGAACACGGAGTCTCTCGTTTGTTATTGTTTTAATTTAATAGACAATAGCGTATGGCTGATCTAGGTCTCACTTCACTCAAAACAAATTTCACCTGGTTTCCGGCGAGATCATTTAACTCTCGTTTGAGAACTGATCAGCGAAGTATGGGCAAGAGTGGGAAGAATGACTATGAAAAATCGCCCAGGCTCCTGCGGGAACGTGACAGGACCTACTGGGTTCAAATTTAGACCGTATAGGCAAGAGCAGGAGTAGCGACTATGCAAAATTCGCCCAGGCTCCAGCGGGAACGTGACAGGACCTACTGGATTCAAATTTAGACCGTATAGGCAAGAACAGGAGTAGCGACTATGCAAAATTCGCCTGGTAGAAAAAAAATGCCGCGTTCTTTAATTCTTCCTTGGTGGGTTGTTGTGATGGTCCTGGGGGGAACTGCGGTAGTTTCGGTTTCCTACTCAGTGGGTGAAGAACATCAAGTGACTGAGGAAACTTCTCAGGAAAATCAAAGCGTTGAATCCATAGAGCCGAATGAAGAAGTCAGCGAAGAAACATCGCTTGTTCAACAACTTCAAAATCGAATTCAGGATCTTGAAGAGCGGGAACAGCGTTTGCAGCAAAAAGAAGCACGATTAGAGGGACTTCAACGTGATGTTGAGGCATTAGCTGAGCGTCAAGCGAAAGAAGCTGAACGATTAAAGAACAAGGCTGCAACACTTGATGGAAAAGAAATTCAAGAACCGAAAGACGATCCGTCATTGGAGCATTTAATCAAAGTCTATGGGGCTATGGACCCGGAAGAAGCGGCGCTCAGGATTGAGAAAATGGATGAAGGGTTAGCCTTGGAAATTCTCTCTGGAATCAAAAGTAAGAAAGCGGCGGTGGTATTGGCTGGAGTGAATCCTGAAAAAGCGGCAGCGCTTTCACACGGCTTGCGAAATTTTCATAGATCGGCCCAAAAGTAACTGACAATGTGTTTGATGAGTATAGGTATGAAAGAACGATGACAAGTCCATTCCTTCCCATCATTCCGAATCCCCAAGCTGTTACGTTGGGGAATCCAGAGTCAGGAAAGAGCGGTTCAGCGATTGAACCTTCAGGGCAAGGTGATGGGCATGTTACGTTTTCTGATGTGTTGGGTGACACTCAACAGGTGTTGCAGGAGAATGAACAGTCGTCGCTCCTGCCTTTTGAGGACCAGTCGCTCTTCTTTGAACCCATTTTCAATGATCAGGAAATTCTCGATGAACTGGCTTCTCACGGATTGATCCTGACCGAACATCATGGGACGTTTTCGTTTCAGTTAGTATCGGCAGGTTCAGTGAATGGACTACCAATTCAACATTCCTTAGATGTTCTTCAATCCGACAGGAATACGTCTGTGAAGGCTGGCATTCAGGGAGATGGCCAAGCTGTCGTTGAGCAAATTCAAGGCATTCTTAATCGCTTACACAGTCTCGGGTCCACCGCAGGACAGATTGGTTCATCGATACAAGAAAGCATAGTTCGTCAGATTGCAGAGCCAAGCTCTGACTTATCTATTTCTGTCCAAAATCTAGCACGTTTGAATGAGAACGCGGGAGCTGTGTCCCAAGGCGTCGACGGTGGGGAATTGCGGGTGCGACCTCTATTGAATGAACTTTCTCAGTCTGTTCTTGATGCACGTCCTTCTTCTGTCTCTGCGGCTACGGCATTGACCAACCCTAATCTCGATGCTCAACGGCTTGTTCCTACGGTTGAAGGAACCGGTGTGAATCCTCAGACGATTGTAGAAAATCTTACAGGCGGGACACGGCTTCCGGCTTCACACGATGAACTGACTCATGGTCTAACTCGAGTGGAAAGTGAGAGCAAACTGATTGGATCACTTGGTACGTCTCAAGGTACGGAAAGTCAATCAGGGCATTCGGGAACCGGTTTGCCGTTTGGTCATCATACCGGTACAGGGCAAGGTCAGTTCTTTGATTCGACCTCCAGTAATCTGATGTCGGCTAGCCAAGGGCAGATGGTTGCCAAAGGTGGAAACTTTGATGAGCGACTTCAGTTACTGAATACCGCGGTGCCGCACCGTTTACAAATTGATGTGCAATTATCCGAAGCCTCACGAGTACAGGTGGATGTGGGTGTTGCGCAACGACAGGTGTATGCTGGAGTCCTTCTTGATAACCCCGTTCTACGTGCACTGGCGTCCCAAAATGTACAAAGTTTAGAGGATCAGCTTGGACGAGCAGATATGGAATTAGAGGAATTTGAGGTGCATGAAGAGAACCAACACTTAGCCGAACAACCTGGGCATGAGAGTTTTAGAGAGGCTGGCAATGAGGGCCGAATCTTAGGAAATGTAGGAAATTCTACAGGCTCACATGAAATGGGCAATCCTCGAATACCCATGCCGCAAGGTCGAGGATGGCATATGGTGGCCTAAGTATACATGTCACAAAGGCAACGGTACTCAAGATTATAGTTGATAGAAGGAGAACTGATACATGGATGCAATCACACCACTGTTAGAGACGCCGCCTCGCCCAGTGAATTCCATTACGGCTGAGAATGTTCAAGAATTAGGGCGTGATGTTTTTCTGCGTTTACTTGTATCTCAATTAGAAAGTCAGGATCCCACAAATCCCGTCGAAAATGAAGATTTCATTGCACAGTTGGCACAGTTTACGTCGTTAGAGCAAACCACCAATATCAATGAAAACTTGGAAAGTCTTATTGGTCAAAGTTCCCAACAGTCAAAAATGGATTTAGTGAATCTGATTGGTCGGGAAATCAGCGCGCAAGGGAATGTCCTGTCGTTACCGTCAACAGGAGACGCGACGTTGTCGTATGTCCTAGAAGAAAATGCAAGAACGGTACAGATTGACGTCTTGAATGAAAATGGAGGAGTGATTCGACGATTCAATAATCTCGGTTCGCAAGAGACTGGTCCTCATCAGATTATCTGGGACGGGAACGATCAGAATGGTGATCGTGTTGAAGCTGGGACGTATAGTTTTCTTCCGAAAGCGATCAATCCAGAGGGTAAAGAAGTGCTGGCGACGACGTTCATGCGTGATATCGTGAAAAGCGTGATGATCAGTGAAGAGCAACCCCTCATTACGCTTGGGAGTGGAAAAACACTGTTATCGAATGACATCTTGTCTGTTCAAGCTCTGTAATGCGTTTATATATGAATCATGTTTCATTCTTACCGTAGAAGGAGTTAACGCGTATGGGTATTACCTCAGCATTTTTTACAGCAACGAGTGGGATCAATGCGACAAGTCGAGCCTTGAGTGAAATAGGTAACAATATCGCGAATGCGCAAACGACGGGTTATAAAACTCGAACAGTCTCCTTTGGTGATCTGTTCGGAGCCTCGTTTGGCGGTGGAGGCACGACGAATTCGTTGGTCGAAGGTCGAGGGGTGCGGGTCTTAGGGATTGATCCGAGCTTTAGTCAAGGCTCATTGCAAACGACGCCCAATGCTTTAGATTTGGCCATCGATGGCGACGGATTCTTTCACGTGAAGGACGACAATGGAGATAGTTTTTATACGCGGGCTGGGCAGTTTGGCACTGACGCATTAGGGAACGTTGTGAATCCCTCAGGCCTCATATTGCAAGGCTATCAAGTGGATGATGATGGTGTGATTACGGGTGGGATCGGAGACCTTGTCTTAACTACGACGCAAGAAGTTGGAACGGTGACGTCAGAGGTGAATATGTCGGGAAATCTCAGCGCTGGAGCTGCTATATCAACTTTCGATATTGATGATCCTATCACTACTTCGGCATTTAGTACCGGGTTTGTACTCTACGATTCACTTGGATTTGGTCATGACGTGACCATGTACTTTAACAAGACAGCAAACAATGCTTGGCAATATAATATTGTGGGAAATGCCTCAGAATTTACGGTAGTGCCGGCATCAACATCCGCTGATGGAAATAGTGAGCTCATAGCAACAGGAACGCTGGGTTTTACGAATGGAGGTTTATTAGATACTGAAGGAGCGGTGACATATTATAATGCAGCGCCAGGAACTGGATTGACCTTCACGAATGGAGCGGCGGATATCGCTGCTGCCGACCTGAGTTATGATTTCGGTACCAGTGTGACGACGAATAGTGGTTCAGGAACTGATGGAATGCTCCAACAGGGAGGGAGTTCTGTGATTCTGACCCAAGATCAAAATGGGTTTGCCAATGGAACCTTAGCTGGCACATCCATTGGAGAAGATGGAGTCCTTTTAGGTCGATTTTCCAATGGAACAACGAGAGCCATTGGCCAAGTGTTGCTCACTCGGTTTAGTAATCCTGATGGATTGCAACCAATTGGTCGAAACCTATTTCTGGAAAGTGCCGATTCCGGTGATCCATTAAATGGCCAACCTACGACGGGTGGGTTTGGGCAAATCTTTGCCAATACTCTGGAATCGTCTAACGTTGACCTGGGTGATGAATTGGTGAATATGATCACGATGCAACGAGGGTTTCAAGCCAATGCACGAATCATCACGACGACAGATACGCTCCTTGGAGAACTTGTGAATTTATCACGATAACGGTGATCAGTAAGAAGTGAGACGTTAGAGGAGGGACTCTCCTTTCTTTTGGCGTTTCACTTCTTACGGTGTTTCGGTGATCAGTTTCTGTTTTGAACGCTTATACCTGCCTAGCTCTTGCCTAGACTTGTTCTCACTCATCCTCGCAGATTACTTCTGATAGTTTGATATCCATTTGGGTGTTCTATTGCTTTTGTTGTTTTGATCGGTGTTTTGAATATGATAGTTGGTAGTCTGAAGGCTATTGCAAGTAATCTTGATGAGGTTTTGTAGCTTCTGAGATTTTGATTAGAGGTGTTCTTGAACACGGTTGTTGAGTATTGAAGCCGAATTGAAGAGCAGTTTACATTGAGGTCCCACTCTTCTCGTTACTTTGATTACAGGTGTTCTTGAACACGGTTGTTGAGTATTGAAGCCGAAGTGAAGAGCAGTTTACATTGATGTCCCACTCTTCTCGTTACTTTGATTACAGGTGTTCAAGTGTCAGAGATCGCTGCTTTTTGCTGTCGAAATTGACAGATTTGCCTTGTTGAGCCGAGGTATTAAAGGATTATTTTTTGAAAACCCGTATGAGCGTAAAAGGTCTGAAGTGTTATTTAACTATCGTTTCTCATTGAAAACTATCAGTTTTTACTTCTTTCTTGTCGTGTCATCATCACGATTCTGAGAACGAAACATCACTTCTTGAAAATCCTTGGCATGAACGTTGCTGACTTTAGGGAATGGGAAAGTCACAGAAAATAGTCATCTGTTAGTGAGGGGTCGCCATGGCCGAGGACCAAAAAGCTGATGAGTCGGGAGGTGGGGGAGGATCAAGTAAAAAACTGATGATCCTCATTATTCTTGCAATAGCCGTGTTAGGAGCTGGTGGTGGTGCGGCATGGTTTATGATGGGCTCTGGTGAAGAAGAGACACATAAGACTGAAAAAAAACATGAGAAAGATTCCGGTGAAGCACATGGAGATGAGCCTGGACCTATTGTTGAACTTGAACCCTTTGTGTTGAATCTGGCAGATCGAGAAGAGCTACGATATTTAAAGATTTCCATTAAGCTCGAGTTAGACCGTCCTGAAGAACAGACAGATTACCCAGTCAAAGTCCCCGCGATTCGCGATGCGTTATTGGTCTTACTTTCGAGTAAAGATTCTCACTTGCTACGCACGACGAATGGGAAACGTCGGGTCCGAGATGAAATTCTTTCACGTGCAAATGGGGTCATGAATAAAGGCGAGATCTCCAATGTCTTTTTCACAGATTTTGTCATTCAGTAACGAATGGTCACGATGATTCAAGTCGTACGCTATGGATGCTTAAGGGTTGTGTGAGGAGGCCTTGTCGATCTTAATATGTTCCTCTGAATGAGTCATTATGGAAAACATTTTATCTCAGGATGAAGTTGATGCTCTCCTTCGAGGTGTGACGGGTGGGGAAGTCGAAGACTCTTCCCCTGAACCCGAGGAGCCACAAGAAGGTCCTGTTCCATATGATCTCGGAAATCAAGAGTGGATTGTTCGTGGGCGTATGCCCACACTTGACGTGATTCACCAGCAATTTTCACGTCTCTTCAGGTTGTCGTTAGGTGAGGTGTTACGAAAGACGATTGAAGTGACGGTGACCAATCAATCCGTGTTGAAATTCAGTGAATTTACTCGTCGATTACCTGTCCCCGCGTATTTACAAGTGATCTCGATGGAACCATTGCGTGGGTATGCGATGGCCGCGACTGATGCCGCGACCGTGTATTTACTGGTTGATCATTTTTTTGGGGGAGCAGGTCAGACGCATGTCAAACCGGAAGGTCAGGATTTTACGTTAATCGAACAACGTATTATGCGAAAAGTTATGTTGATGGGATTGGCGAATCTAGAAAAGGCATGGGAACCGGTGCATAAAGTGAATATCAAAGCTGTCCGGTCGGAAATGAATCCGCAACTGGCTTCGATCGTCCTTCCATCGGATATTGTCATTGTGATTACAATCGGAATCGAGTTAGGTGACGCTGTCGGTGATCTTCATCTTTGTATTCCCTATGCCATGATGGAACCGCTTCGTGAACGTCTGCAAGTGAGCTTTCAGAGTGATTTTTATGAAGTCGATCAAGGTTGGGTCAATCGATTCTCTGAACGTCTTCGAGAAACGTCAGTGACGATGTCGGTGCATTTAGGATCGACAAGAATCTCGGTTGAAGACTTGATGAACTTTTCGGCAGGCGATGTCATTGTCTTAGAACAACCCACAGATGAACCCCTGATTGGAACCATTGAAGGTGTTCCAAAATTTTATGGATTTCCAGGTACGACCAAAGCGTCTCAATCATTT
Source organism: Nitrospirales bacterium (assembly GCA_021603905.1). Lineage (GTDB taxonomy): Bacteria > Nitrospirota > Nitrospiria > Nitrospirales > UBA8639 > JAGQKC01. The sequence goes on along the minus strand of BQIU01000057.1, from coordinate 17,943 downwards.
CAGATTAGATCAATGATCACACCGAAAGAGTAACGTTGATGTCGCATGTTCAGCCACATGTCATAAAAAGGAATTTCTCGTATGAGTGAAGAGAACCCAGAGAGTGAAGAGTCTTTCGATCCAGACATGGATGCAGAAGCGGAAATGGCAAAGGCCATGGCTGAAGCAGAAGCGGCACAAGTGCCGTCATCATCTCCGAGTCCTCCAACGACCGGAGTAATGCCCGCATCAGAAATGGATGAGCATATGGATGCAAGTCTCGATCGAATCCTGGATATACCCTTAGTCATTTCCGCACAACTTGGAAGTGCAAAAATGTTGATCAAAGAGCTTCTTCAACTGGGGCCGGGTTCTGTGGTTGAGTTGGATAAGTTGGCAGGTGAACCGTTGGAAGTCTTAGTCAATGAAAAACTTGTGGCACGGGGTGAAGTGGTCATGGTGAATGAAAAGTTTGGTATCCGATTAACGGATGTGGTGAGCCAAACGGAACGTGTGAATAATCTTTCTTGAACCTTGCGACATCACATAGGCAATTGAACATGTTGATTATGAGGTGCGAACAGCACGTCGAGTTGTGGAGAACCGGTAACGAGGTTTTGCATGGATCTAGCTGATCAAGCATTAAAAATGGCAGGGGCTCTCGCAGTCGTCATTACCTTACTTCTTGGTGGTATGTATTTCTTGAAGCGTGTGATGGGTGAATCACCCGGCCATTTGAGTAAGTCGATGCTTCGACTGCTTGGCGGCCTTCGATTAGGTCAAGGCAAGGCGATTATGCTTGTGGAGGTGGCAGGAGAAATCCTCGTGCTCGGGACGACTACACGTGATTTGACATTGTTATCACGGGTGACCAATAAGGATCAGATTGAACAGCTTCGAACGACTTCTAGTAATCCAATTGAGGGGCTTGGACTATCCACTCTAGGCTTGTGGAAAGGGGTAAGTCATGTCTCTACTCCGATACAGGATAACCCCGAGCCAGGGACTCGACCGTGCTCGTCTATTTGATGTATTCCCAACTATCACGATGAATGATATCCAAAATATTCTCTCAATCTATCGTAAGCTGAATGTCTCCAAGAGTTTCCTGGGGTTGAGTTGCATTGGAATGATGTCAGTGGGAACGAATGTGTACGCACAGGTCAAGCAAGATCCGCTCTTAAGTTTTCAATTATCGGGGGGCGAGGGGGCCGAACCTTATACGATCGGGATTAAAATTCTTGTTTTGCTCACAGTGCTGTCTTTGGCTCCAGCGCTGTTGACGTTGTTAACCTCTTTCACCCGCTTAGTCATCGTGTTGGGTTTGCTGCGCCAGGCCATGGGTACGATGCATGCACCTCCCAATCAAGTCGTCATTGGTCTGGCGTTGTTTATGACCATGTTCATCATGATGCCTGTGTGGGAAGAGATACGTGTTCAGGCCATTAATCCCTATTTAGAGCAGCAAGTCGAACAGGAGGTGGCGATGGAACGAGCGATCGCACCGATTCGAGAGTTTATGCTGCGTCAGGTTCGTGAAAAGGATCTGACGTTATTCGTGGAAATGGCTCAGATCGAAAAACTTGAAGGACCAAAAGATGTCCCCTTGCATGTGCTCATTCCGGCTTTTGTGACCAGTGAACTTCGGACAGCATTTCAAATAGGATTTCTTATTTATGTTCCATTTTTAGTTATCGATATGATCGTGGCGAGCATTCTCATGTCGATGGGGATGATGCTGCTTCCCCCAGTCATGATTTCCTTACCATTCAAACTTGTTTTGTTTGTATTAGCGGATGGCTGGTTTCTCATTATTGGTTCCTTGATGAAGAGTTTTCAATAAACATGTGTCAGCGAGACCGTGTGACGTGTCAGAACTGAAAGATTCGGCCCCGATTCTTTCTTAACCATTCTTAAGACCAACAGAGTTATGACGCCAGAAGGAGTACTTGACATTGGGACATCCGCGATTCAAACGATTCTCCTCGTTGCCGGGCCGATGCTTGGGCTGAGCCTCGTGGTCGGGCTGATGGTCAGTGCGTTTCAAGCGATGACCCAAATTAACGAAGCGACCCTCACGTTTGTGCCGAAAATCGTCACGGTGTTTCTCGTTGTCTTGGTTGGGTTTCCTTGGATTTTACAAACTATTTTAGGGTTCATGTTATCAGTGTGGACGCAAATCCCTGATTTTGCACGGTGAATGTAATGATTTGTTAATGAGAGGAATAGCCAAGATGAAAGATGATGAACGTGAAACCCAAATGACAATTAGAAATGTTCGTGTACCTTCGGCCTGTCGTTCTCATATCGTCCGGCATTGGGTTTGTGATGTTTGATCTGAGATGATCAACTTTGAATTTGCGGTTCAAGAACTCTGGAGTTTTATTGTCGTTCTTGTACGGACGGCCGCTATTTTGTCTGCGCTGCCACTTCTAGGCGGTCGAAACGTTCCCACTCGAATCAAAGTCACGATGGCGGCCGGTATTGCCATTCTTCTCACTCCCATCGTGAAGATTCATTTTGAACCGAACTGGCTGGAGCCACTCACCCTCTTAATGGGGTTGACCGCAGAGTTATTAGTCGGATTCACCTTAGGACTAACCACGCGATTACTCATGGCCTCGGTAGAATTTGCAGGGCAGGTGATGGGGTTTCAAGTGGGTTTCGGGTTTGCTCAAGCTGTGGACCCAGCGACACAACTTCAGACCCCCGTATTTGGACAACTCCTGACTGTCATCGCCACCCTGTTGTATTTCCAACTCGACGGTCATCACCTGATCTTGTTGGCGTTAGGCAGTAGTTTTAACTTAATTCCACCATTTGGAGCTCAGTTACAGGTGCCTCTCATGGTCGACATGATTCAACTCATACAGGAGATGATGTTCACCGGGCTGAAATTAGCCTTCCCGGTGATTGCGGCGACATTTTTGATTCATTTGACGTTGGGAATTTTGGGACGCTTAGTCCCTCAAATGAATGTCTTGATCACAAGTTTTCCCATTACGATTTCTATGGGTCTTCTGGTGTTGGGTTTCGGGCTCCCACTCATGGCGCTGATCCTTCAACAGTCCATACTGGGAATGGAGGCCGTGCTGTGGGATATTCTGAAGGAGTTGGGTCGTGGCTGAAAATAAAGAAGGCCAAGAAAAATCAGAACAACCGAGTGGCAAGCGTCTTGAGGACGCACGCCGCAAGGGGCAAGTGGCCACGACCAAAGAGTTGGCCCCAATTGTTGTTTTGTTCGGTGGCGCTGGCATGATTTCGTTGTGGGCTCCCACAGCGTGGCGACAACTTCAACTGAACAGTCAACAGTGGTTTGAAATGATTGGGACTTATCAGATAACCCCCGAATCTATTCATGACTATGTCCAGATGATTGTGGGGCAAGCTTTCTTGCCGCTTTTGCCGTTTGCATTGATCATTGTGGCTCTTGGCGTGACGGCCTTAGTCATGCAGACCGGTCCTCTGTGGATCGAGAGTGGCTTACAGCCAAAAATATCAAAGCTTAATCCGGTGAATGGACTCAAGAAAATTTTCTCTCTTCGTGGAGTCGTTGAACTGGTTAAGTCGTTGTTGAAAGTTGGATTGATTGCGTCGATTGTCTACGCCATTGTCTCCCCGAATATGAAAACACTCACGCAATTGCAAATTGTCAGTCTTGGAGATTCGTTAACGACGACCTGGGAGCTGGCTCTTCAAATTATTTTCTGGGTTGGTGCCGTGATGTTGGTGTTGGCGATTATCGATTTTATCTATCAGCGCTGGCAAACGACCGAAGATTTGAAAATGACGAAGCAAGAGACCAAAGATGAATCGAAAGATGTTGAAGGTGACCCACAAGTTCGTTCTCGACGCATGAGTTTACAACGGGAACGGGCACGACAACGCATGATGCAGGCCGTCCCGCAAGCCGATGTGATTATTACCAACCCGACTCATATTGCCGTGGCGTTACGATATGACTCGGCGACCATGGATTCTCCGTCAGTCGTGGCAAAAGGTGCCGGCGTATTAGCGGAAAATATTAAAAAGATTGCTCGCCATGCGGGTGTGCCCATTATTGAAAATCGTAGTTTGGCTCGCGGACTCTATCGGATGGTGAAAGTAGGAGACGTGATTCCGGGAGATCTCTACCGTGCGGCAGCGGAAGTCTTAGCGTATGTCTATCGGCTGCGACAAGGCCATGACCAGGCCGGATAAGGACAACAATGGCATTTGATAGCAAGTCACTCAAGGAGCAACTGATGCCCTCGCATTACGGGGATATGCTTCTCCCCATTGGAGTGGTGGGTATTCTCCTGATTATGCTATTACCGCTTCCCTCACTCCTCCTGGATTTGTTTCTTTCCTTTAGTCTGGTTATGGCCATTCTAGTGCTCTTGGTGACTATGCATGCCGGTCGTCCAGCAGACTTTTCGGTGTTTCCTGCGGTGCTTCTTCTGGGGACATTATTTCGTCTCGCTCTCAATATTGCCTCAACTCGTGTCATTTTGTTGAATGGTCATGAGGGTACAGAGGCTGCAGGAGAGGTGATCCGTGCATTCGGAGACTTTGTGGTCGGGGGAAACTTTGCAGTCGGGCTCGTCGTTTTTTCCATTCTGGTGATCATTAACTTTGTCGTGATTACCAAAGGTGCAGGACGTATCGCTGAAGTGGCTGCACGATTTACCTTAGATGCCATGCCTGGGCGGCAAATGAGCATTGATGCCGATCTGAATGCCGGGATTATTGATGAAACTGAAGCCAGGAAGCGTCGGGAACTCATCTCACAAGAAGCCGATTTCTATGGATCCATGGATGGGTCAAGTAAGTTTGTTCGAGGGGATGCGGTCGCGGCCTTACTGATTATTTTTATCAATATTGTTGGGGGACTCTCAATTGGAGTGTTGGAGCATGGGATGTCGATCATGCAAGCGGCCCAGACATTTACGCTGTTAACCGTAGGCGATGCGGTTGTGGCTCAAGTGCCGGCACTCATTATGTCGACGGCTGCCGGTATTATTATTACACGTGTAAGTACCAAGACGAGTTTAGGGCGTGACCTGACTGATCAGATTCTTTTTAACCCACATCTCATTGCCGTTGTATCGGGAATCTTTGTGTTTCTCGGGATTATTCCTGGCCTTCCGCATTTGGCGTTTTTGTCCTTGGGTGGGTTAGCGGGAGGGCTGGCCTATGTTTTATGGCACAAAAAGACGACGGAGGAAGAAACGCCAAAACTCACGACAGCCGACGCCAAAAAACCGCCAACTCCAGAGACCGAATCTATCGAAACGGTGACACCGCCGGACTTACTTGAATTGCATGTGGGATATGGGTTGGTTTCGTTAGTCGATACCGCACAAGGGGGCGAACTTCTTGATCGTGTGCGAGCGATCCGTCGACAAACGGCACAAGATTTGGGTTTCGTCGTTCCATCGGTTCATATTCGAGACAACCTCCAATTAAAACCACATGAATATAGTGTCTTGTTAAAGGGAATACAGGTGGCGAAAGGCGAACTTCTGCCGCGGCATCTTCTTGCAATTAATCCAGGTTCGGCCAAAAAAGGCATAGAGGGGAAACCGGGGAAAGATCCGTGTTTTGGTTTGCCTGCATTATGGATAACTCCTCAAGATAAAGAACGGGCTCAGATGGATGGCTATACGGTTGTTGATGGCGCGGCCGTCATTGCGACACATTTGACAGAAATCATTCGTGCCAGTGGGCATGAAATCCTTGGTCGTCAAGAGGTCCAGAACTTGCTGGATAATCTTGCCAAGGTGTACCCGAAAGTCGTGGATGACCTCATTCCGACTCAAATCTCTTTAGGAGCTGTGGTGAGAATACTCCGTAATCTCTTACGTGAACGTGTTTCAATTCGTGATTTGCGAACGATATTAGAGTCGGTGGCAGATTATGCCTCCCAGACAAAAGATCCAGATTTGTTGACAGAATATGCCCGGCAAAATTTATCTAGAACGATTACGAATCAATATGCCACCCCAGAGGGTATGGTCCATGTCATTAGTTTGGATCCCATGCTGGATCGACGGCTGGTGGAGTCTATCAGTCCGGGACATGGAGGTGTGGCCGGATTTTCGCCATCACTCATGAGCCAATTGATCGAATCGATCAAGAAAGCCATTGAGCGCACCGTGAGTCAAGGATATCAACCCATTGTCTTATGTTCTCAGGCCATACGGAGTTATATGTATAAAATGGTATCTCCTGGTCTACAAACATTAGCGGTCCTTTCGCCAAATGAAATTGATGGGAAAGCTAAAATTCAAGCCATCGAAGTTGTGAGGTTGCCACATGAAGCTGAAACGGTTTGAAGCACTGACATTACAAGGAGCTCTGCAATCTGTTAAAGCTGAGCTGGGTCCGGATGCCGTGATTGTCTCGACGCGTCGCATTCATAAAGGTGGCGGGTTATTTGGATTGTTGAGTCAACCAGTCGTTGAAGTGACGGCAGCGGTCGATCGCGGGAAAAAGCAAAAACTGATCGAAACAGGCATTCTTGACCGGATTCGTCAGACGGAACAATCTATGGATGTCAAAACCGTCAGTCCTCCTCCGCAGAGTGAACCTCTTTCTGCGTCAAAGCCACGAAATACGTTTGAAGATCAGTTGCAAATGGCAACTCTGTTAGATCCCTTTACGGAACAACTCACAGCCGTTCGTGAGGAATTGCAACGATTGCGAGCAGAGCGAGAGGATCCCGAATCGGTTGTAGGACCGCTACGACAAGAACTCGAAGGGCTTCGGATTATTGTCGGAGAAGCTTTGGGAGATCGTATGCGGAAGCAGGTCGATGCCTTACCGGGTGGTTTGACTGTCGAGTATGAACGACTGATCGCGCAAGGGATTCAACCGCCGTTAGCTCATGAATTGTTGCGGGCTGTCGCCGAAACGCTTGGAACATCACGTCTTGACGATCGCGACGCGGTATCAGAGATTTTACGAGAACGGATGGAACAATCGATTTCAGTATCTGGATCACTCCATCCGACTAAAGGTATTCAGCAAGTGGTGATGTTGGTTGGGCCAACGGGAGTGGGGAAGACGACGACGGTGGCCAAGCTTGCCAGTTGGGCGACACAAGCGGAGCAGCCTCGAAAGACCGTACTCATTACGCTCGATACCTATCGTGTCGCTGCAGTTGAACAACTTAGAGTTTTTGCGAAGATCCTGAAAATTCCCTTAGAAGTGGCCATGTCTCCCCGTGATCTTACGGCCTGTATCAATCGGCATCAAGAAGCTGAATTGATTCTCATTGACACCTCGGGACGAAGTCCACGAGATCGCACAGGGCAGGAAGAGCTGAAAGCTATTGCTCAGCAACAACTCAAGATTGAGACTCATTTGGTGTTAGCCGCGCCAACAACCGAATCGGTTCTTCATGATGTGATCCAGCAATATCGAACCATTCCCATTCACCGATTGTTGTTCACCAAACTCGACGAAGTTGCGCACCTCGGAAAATTGTTCAATCTGTTGCACTATACCGGACTACCGCTTTCCTATGTCTCGATGGGACAACGTGTGCCAGAGGATTTAGAAGTCGCCACTGGTAGACGTGTTGTTGATCTGGTAAGTGCTCACCCTCAACAACAGCCTGTGGAACATTCCACAGTGTTAGGAGCTTCTTCGTGATTGATCAGACGCCCCAACCAATGATTCCAAGTATAAAACGTCGACAGCCGCCAGTCGTGGATCAAGCCAGTGGCTTGAGAGCGGTGTTGCAACCTGACCTTCCTCAACATCGTCCGGTACAAGTGGTTGCGGTGAGCTCAGGGAAAGGCGGAGTTGGAAAAACCAATGTGGTAATCAACTTAGCGGTCGCTTGCGCCCGGCAGCGCCGAGAAGTTCTGGTCTTGGATGCAGACTTGGCATTAGGCAATGTTGATATTCTCTTGGGGCTGGCTCCCACGCATACGATTGAAGATGTTCTCAATGGCGATCGGACATTAGAGGATGTCATGGTAAAAGGGCCGGAAGGCATTCGTATTCTGCCTGCTGCTTCAGGCATACAAGAATTATCGAATTTAACGTATGAACAGCAACTTTTGCTTCAAACAGGTTTTCTTCAATTGGAACAACCTCCGGATCTGCTCTTCATTGATTGTGCGGCAGGTATATCGGCCAATGTGCTCTATTTTAGCATCGTGGCTCATGACACGCTAATCGTGGTCACTCCAGAGCCGAGTTCTCTCACGGATGCCTATGCGCTCATCAAAGTCCTGTCAACTCGGCATCAACAACGGCGGTTTCGACTTCTGGTGAATATGGTCCGAAAGCCTATGGAAGGTAAAGACGTCTTTCGAAAGTTAAGTTTAGTGACTGATCGGTTTCTCAATGTTTCATTGGATTATGTTGGATGTATTCCTTTTGATGACTGTGTCCCCCTTGCGGTCTCACAACAACGTCCAGTGATTGTGGCTTTTCCGAGATCGACCGCGAGTCGAGCCTTCACCAGAGTTGGTACAGAGGTGGTGCAATGGAAGCAGGAGCATCCTCTGAGAGGAGGATACCAATTGTTTGGGGCCGCGGGTCTTGGTCCGCTACATGAAGAAATGGGGAAAATAGCATGAAGCGTGCAATTGTTGAAAAAACACCAGTGACCACCAAGAAACCTATTCCGTCAAAAATGATATTGGAGGGGGATGAGCGGGAACAACTCATCCAAGACTTTGTGCCGGTCATCAAGTATATGGCGTTACGGTTGGCTATCCGGGTGTCAAGCGGATTGAATGTTGAGGATTTGATCAGTGCTGGCACCGTTGGCTTACTTGACGCAATTACTAAATTTGATCCGTCACGCGAAATTAAGTTTCGAACGTATGCCGAGTTTCGTATTCGAGGGGCGATGTTAGATGAAATTCGTGCCATGGATTGGGTTCCTCGGTCGATGCGGGAGCGTATTGGCAAAATTCAACATGCCGCGAATGAATATACCAAACGGAAAGGTCGTCCACCGACGGAGGCTGAGTTAGCCAATGAATTAGGGATTGAGGCAGAAGAAGTTGATGAGACCCTGTTGCAAGCTAAAGGATCGGTGGTGCTGAGCCTAGAAGATTTGGGAAGTCATGATGATGACTCTCACCCCATTCTGGATGCGTTAGCTGATCGCGATCATCCTAATCCGCTCGAGTCGCTTCTTTCTGAAGATACGAGAAAAGTCTTAGCCGAAGCGATCGACCGTCTTCCAGAGCGACAGCGTTTGGTGTTGACGCTGTATTATTTTGAAGAATTAACGATGAAGGAAATTGGAGCAACTCTTAGTGTCACCGAGTCCCGTATCTGTCAATTACATGCACAAGCGATGATACGTCTTAAAGCGTATCTTCATAATCGGATGTCGCGGTAATGACGTTGTGTTTCGTTTGTCCCTCTTTATAAATTTTTCTTCACTTTCTCCATACCATCTCAGTCAGTTTCCTCTTGAAACAGATCTTTTACCCGTTAGGGCAGTGACTGGAACCACTGGCCGTCTCATTCACGGATACGACGTAGACATTTGAAGTTTTCGAATTGCCAAACCGAAGAGAATCCATAGATCTCAGGAGGTTGTCCGCTATGTCTACGCCAGAAATTCCCCATGCCCTCGAACAGTTTGTATCCGACGTTTCCAGTCTTGAAGGGGAACAGAGACACACCATTTTGCTCGTTGAAGATGAAAAGGTTGTGCGGATGGTGACCAAACGACGACTTGAGCGCCTAGGTTATCATCTCATTGAAGCAGAAAACGGGCGTCAAGCATTGACACTATTAGAATCTGAATCTGTTGATTTGATTATTTCCGATTGGATGATGCCAGAGATGGATGGTCCGGCGCTGTGTGAGGCTGTGAAGTCGGATGAACGATTTCATTCCATCTATATTATTTTAATGACGGCACTGGATCAGCCTGCACAGATTGCCGAGGGATTAATCCGTGGTGCAGATGATTTTTTGACCAAGGCCGCCACGGAGGAAGAGCTGAATGCTCGAGTGAAAGCCGGCTTACGAACCTGTCATCTTATTAAGAAGTTAGCACATTCTCATAAAGTCATTTCCCAGCAACAGGCTGAGTTGGATACTGAGCTTCAATCAGCCGGAGAGTTTGTCATTTCATTATTGCCCGCACGAGGGAGCCCTGTCCCAAACGTACAGGTGGGCTGGCAGTATTTACCTTGTTCGCGTTTAGGGGGTGATTTGTTTCAAGTGACTCCTTGGGGTGAAGAACATCTCGGGTTGATGATCCTTGATATGTCTGGTCATGGAATTGGCCCGGCGCTCCGCGCGGTATCGCTCGCGATGATGTTTCGTGATGAACATATCGCCCGGCAACATCCGTCCTATGATCCAGGCGAAATTGTCGAACGTCTGAATCGAGAAAATCCATTAACGGATCAAGGGGAATATTTTACCATTTGGGTGGGAAGTCTACATTTGCCCTCGTTACAGCTTCGTTATGCTTCAGCCGGTCATCCTGGGGCCATTGTGACGAGGTCGGGAAAAGTCTCTGACACATTAGGTGTCAAAACCTGGCCGGTAGGGTTTGGATTAAAAGAGTTGTACGAAAGTCAGGAATACTCCCTCAAGTCTGGAGACCGTCTCTATCTGTTCAGCGATGGGATCTATGAAGTGATGTCCCCTGATGAGAAATTATGGGACCGGGATGGCTTAGAAGCGGCTTGTCGAGCCGTTCATGGAAAACCCATGAGTCGAGCGATTGATTGGGTCATTCAACAAAGTCAAGCCTGGCAAAAGCAGAAAATCTTTAGTGACGATGTCGCCTTGGTCGCGATAGAAATTGAATAAGTTCTCGCGATCGAGAGATGTGGAGAATGCGAATCGCCGTTAGATCACAAAATTGTCATTGATTAGAAAACCGATGAACGATCTTTTATGACTCGATTTGTCATCGTTTATGTTGTGTGCCACAAAAACAGGATAACAATCTATGCGTCTCTTACTTGTAGATGACGACTCCGTCAATCTTCAAATTTTACGAGAGTATTTAGAAGAAGAAGGGTATTCACTCGTTGAAGCGCACGACGGTGAAGAAGCCTGGGCACTCCTAGAAGCGGAAGGTGACTCATTTTATGCCGTACTCCTTGATCGAATGATGCCGAAGTTAGATGGTTTGACGGTGTTGAATCGGATGATGGCGCATGAGAAATTAAAAGACATTCCTGTCATCATGCAAACCGCAGCAGGCGCAGTCTACGAGGTGCAAGAAGGCATTGAGGCCGGCGCTTTCTATTATCTAACCAAACCTTTCGATCGGGCGATGTTACTAGCGATTGTGGCCTCAGCCATTCGGAAGGCGGTGAAACTTCGTGAAGTGCAAAATGATTTACTTCGACAGTCACGGTCAGTTCGAAATATGCAGACGGGGACGTTTCGCATACAGACGCTGGAAGATGTCCACAACCTGTCCGTTCTTCTAGCGAATGCCTGTCCAGATCCAGAGCGGATAGTGATGGGGTTGAATGATTTACTCATGAATGCGATCGAGCATGGCAATCTCGGTATTTCCTATGACGAAAAAACTCAGTTGCAAGATGCAGAGGAGTGGGAGGAAGAAATTCATCGTCGCCTCGCTCGGCCTGAAAACATGAAGAAGTTTGTCGAAGTGACGTTTCAACGGTATGAGGAAGAAATACATATGGTGATTATTGACCAAGGGGAGGGATTTGATTGGACTCAATACGAAAATTTTAGTCCAAATCTGGCTTTGGCCAGTCATGGTCGCGGCATTGCGATGGCGAAAGCGTTGTGTTTCGATCAGCTTCATTATCGTGGATCCGGGAATGAAGTTCTCTGTGTCATCCGTACTCCACTCTGTCCTCATCAGGCGAAGCACAACCACGTTCCATCCTTTGCTTCATCAGCGATTCCTTCTTAGTTTCAGACAGACTAACCGTGTTTCTGACGAAAACGATCTAAAGCGAAATGATAGTCGCGACATGAGTGCCGAGAACATAGAGGTCTCTACGGTTCATACTTGGCAATAATCTGATGGGTTGACGAAAGAAAACCATATATTCATTCAACGCAATGTTTACAAAGACATGTATATGATGACCTCTCTTTTACCACGAACAATAGGGTGGTTTACCGTCATCAGTATGGTGTTGATCTGTGTGATCGTGTTGCTGTGTGTCATGGCCGGGTATTGGATCAAAACCGATAGGATAGAACAGGGAGGGAAAGTCTTAGCCACGACAGCTGCGGCCTTAGGAAAGCGCATCGATCGTATTTTATTTGAACGGTACGGCGATGTGAGAGTCATGTCTTCAAGGAAGGATCTTGGAAGTGGACATGCCCCGTCTATCACGAGGATTTTGCGGGATGTCCAAAGTTCGTATGGTCGCGCCTATGAATTGATTGGCGTCACGGATCGTGATGGGCGAATCATTGCAAGCACAAATGACTCAGTGGTCGGTGTCAATATTAGTCAGAGTTCTCTTTTTAGGGCAATTCGTCAAAGCGGAACAATTCAGATGGACGATGCATCGTATTGGAAATGGTCACCGAATACGCTGGCGGTGATGATCGGTGCTCCACTTTTGACGCAAGGTGATAATGCCCAGAGGCGTGGCATGGTGTTTACGTCTGTGCCATTGCTGTATCTGACTGCTGAATTTAAAAGGCAATTGGATGTGTTGCTTCAGCACACGTCTCAAAGAGCAAAGTTTGAGTGGCAGTTGTTGCGCCATGACGGAGTCGTCTTGGTTGATTCTATTGATGGAGAAGACGGAACAGTGAATGTTCGTCAATTGAGTCAACCTTCAGCGTTGGCTGTGAGTCGTGGAAAGTCAGGTTTTCTTCTTGAACCCGATCATCGGCTAGATGCCGAGATCTTGACTGGCTATGCACAATTGACTGGCTTGGAGGAATTCCAGGGGTTCAAGTGGGGAGTGCTACTTCGCCAAGATGTTGGAGACGTGTTGGCCCCAGCGAGAGACTTACAGCAGAAGTTGCTGTGGCTAGGATTATCATTTCTATTTCCGCTCTTAGTGATTTTACTGTGGAGTCGTCAACAGTTTCAGAAAGCCCATAAAAATGAAAAGGATATTAATCGAGAAATTCAACGGGTGGCTGATGAGTCGCAGTCTATCGTTGAAGCGTCTCCTGTGGCCATGATTGTGGTGACTGAAGATGGCCGCATCGAGCTCATGAATCATGTAGCAGAGCAAATCTTTCAATATTCACAACGTGAATTACTTCGAACATCAATCGAAAACCTTATTCCGAAACAAGATCAAATGCTAACGGATCAAGCGGAACTTGCTGAGAAAACGTGGTGGCAAGACCTGTTGCCGGAGCGTCCCAAGGAGCTGGTCGGACTGCGGAAGGATGGTTCGAAATTCCCAATCGAAATACGAATGAATCGACTGGAGGCCAAAGAATGGAATTACCCGAAGGACGAGAATCATGCACCAAAGGTTTTAATTGGTATTCTTGATATCACTGAACGAAAGCAAGGAGAACGAGTCCAGGAGCATCATCTCGCGAATTTAGAAGAACTCGTTCGAGAGCGTACCTGTGGTCTGCAAGAAGCTAAAGAGACTGCCGAGAAGGCCAATGCGGCGAAATCTACATTTTTAGCCAATATGTCGCATGAATTGCGAACCCCCATGCACGCGATTCTCAGCTTTGCATCGCTTGGTGTGGAACGATATGACCGTGCACCTCCCGAGAAAATTTTGTCCTATCTCTCGCAGATTAAAGAAAGTGGAAATCGTCTGTTATCGCTCGTAAATGACCTTTTAGACCTTTCAAAGCTCGAGGCGGGCAAGATGTCATTAACATTTCAAGATGTGGACATAACAGCGCTTTGCCTTTCACTTCAACGTCAAATGGAACCATTGTTACAGGCCAAAGGTATGCAGTTGAACATTATTCAGGATCCAGAGGTGACGACCATTGTGGCTGATTCAGATCGAATCACCCAAGTGCTGTGGAATCTTGTGTCGAATGCCATCAAATTTAGTCCATCGGGAAGTCGAGTCCGTGTGTCGTGCGATCCAATTCGTGTGCGTCATGGACGTCGAAATTCTGACGACACCTATGTTCCTGGTTTGAAAGTGACAATCCGGGACGCTGGTCCCGGAATACCTGAATATGAATTAGCGACGATTTTTGACAAATTTGTGCAAAGTAGCTCAACCCAAACTGGTGCAGGGGGGACAGGATTAGGACTTTCTATCTGCCATGAGATTATTCAGGGACACGGTGGCGTCATTTGGGCAGAGAACCATTCTGAAGGTGGTGCGGTTTTTCATTTTACGATACCTCTCAATCCATGTCAGGTGGGATTCAACAGTTCAGTCCCTCCCGAGGAATTGACGCCTGTGGCATAAGGAAAAGAGTTCTTTCCCTTGATGGAGGGGAAACCTTGCATAAATCATCTTAAGTCTCAGGTGTAAATACCGATAATTTCCTTGAATTGAATAAAGTAACCAAAAATACGTAACAGAATTCAGTTGAGTTTTGATGAAACGTCGAATCCCACAGTGGAATAATCTTCGATCAATACTCAAGTCCAAAAGTACTGGAAGTCGGAAATATTCGAGATCTTTCCTCTGCACAATCTTTCTGCATGCGATCAAAGCCAAATTTTCTGATGGAGTCGAACATGGAAGTGACCGAACAGTTAGATCGGCATGTGTTACATCCGGAAGGCGATCTCACGATCTTTGAAGCCGCAGAGTTTCGTGAAGCCTTATTAGCGTTGTCGAAGCATGAAGGCCCCCTGGAACTCGATGTTTCTGGGGTTGAGCGAGTGGACTCTTCAGGTATTCAACTTATGATTGCGGCCTCTCATGATGGCCGCTTGGCGATGACAGGGATGACTGCCAGCTTACGTGAAAAGATTGCAGGGATTGGGTGTTCCCATTTTGTCAAGCATCTTGAGAAATAAGAGAGACGACAATTAGGAGGAGGAGAACTGATGAGAACGAATGTCAATCGCAATCACTTCATACTCCACATCATAAGCTTTGGATCTCTCTCCAGAAATGGAGGTGGGCAATGAGCCCAAGCTGGTGGTGGGTACTGGGTGCATTGTGTACAGGCGTTCTCGTGGGATACGTCGGAAAAAGAAACCCCCCAGAGTCTTCGTCTCGTTGTGATGAACACGTATCGCATGAAGCATTGGAAAAAGAAATACATGTTTCCAAAAGTTGGCAAGCCTTTGGCCGAGCACTCACGCCACTTCTTCCCGTGTTTGTCGGACAAATGAAATCGGTGATTCAAGAGACAGAAGAAGCGGCCTCTGGTCTTATTCAGCGATTTCAAAAAATCGCGACCCGTGCTCGTGAGCAAGCATCAGAAGCCGAAGCCCTACTGGTGGCTGGTGAGGCGATTGATTCATCAGGAACGGACTTTTCAGTTGAGGCAATCTTGAATGAGACCAGAAAGACTATGGACATGTTTGTGGCTCAGGTTACCTCGACCTCCGAGATTACCATGAGCACAGTTCCCGTGATGGAAAAGGCTGTGGGAACCACATCGCGTATCGCGAATGTGGTCGAAGAAGTTGAATTTATTGCCGATCAAACACGTCTTTTAGCGCTCAATGCGGCGATCGAGGCCGCACGAGCTGGAGAACATGGAAGAGGATTCGCTGTTGTTGCCGATGAAGTTACCAAGCTGGCCAATCGGTCAGGACAAGCTGCTGAGCAGATTCGCACATTGGCCACTGAAGTGAAAGAGACAACGGAGTCTGCCATGAATGAATTGCAGTCATTGGTGGCTATTGATATTTCAGACACGCTCGAGGCTCAACATCGTGTCATGGAAATGACCAAAGTGATGGTCAGCAAGAATCAGGAACTTAAAGACAATATGGCCGTCAATACGGGACGAGCAAAAGAATTGGGCAGTGACATTTCCCAAATTGTGATGTCCATGCAGTTTCAAGACATCACGCGGCAAAAGTTAGAACATGTCTATCAACCACTAGAACTCATTTATGGTCCATTACGAGAGTTTCAAGGAAACGATGACTCCACAGAGTTTCCAGACGAAATCTTCCATCGTCTCAAAGAATTAGAAAGTTTATATACGATGGAGTCAGAGCGTATGTTGTTGAAAGCGGCCAAAAAAGGGCAAGAGACCGTTGTCGTTGGAACGGCGACGGCGTCGAAAGACGACAGTGTGACCTTGTTTTAAAACCAATATGAAAAAATGATTTGTTCGGTAGGCGTGAGTCAGAGTGAACATGTGAGAGGGATTGAGCAGAGTATGTCTGAGAGCGAAATTAACCGAAGTGAGGTAGGCCATGAGTAAGACGGTATTGGTGGTTGATGATTCAGTCTCTATGCGGCAAATGGTGACATACACCTTAAAGGGGGCAGGTTTTGAAGTGGTGGAGGCTGGGGATGGTCAGGAAGCCGTGCAGAAGCTCAACGGTGGGGCCAAGCCCAATCTCGTGATCACCGATTTGAATATGCCGAATATGGATGGCATTTCTCTCATTAAAGCTATTCGAGGTATGGCGGCACATAAGTTTACACCGGTCTTGATGCTGACGACTGAGTCGGCTGCCGACAAAAAAAAAGAAGGACAGAGTGCTGGGGCAACGGGCTGGATCGTCAAGCCTTTCAATCCTGAGCAAATGTTAGCCACAATTGGAAAGGTGCTGCCTGCATAAAGTGAGTGGCGTCATACATTACATAACCGACGTGCATCGAGTGATCAACAATGATTCAATCAACGCATGCGGTAGAGATGTCAAGCCATTCCCTCGCTTGCTTCTCCGTATCTTCCTTCATCCTTTGAAAGAATCAGTTCAATCCACTCAAAAAGACCTTTTTCATCATCGAGATCCGTTCCAGGGCGCACAGAGAAAATGCAGACGACACGCCGACATTTTCCCAGCCATCTATGCTCATGCCAAGAAGATTTGGTCATATATCAAGCGCAACCTGTTGGGAATTATCACATTGTGGTGCAGGGGAGCAGGGCTTGACCCATCTCTTCACATTTTTCCACTCATGAATCTAGAGGTTCATCATGGCTGTTGATCTTTCTCATTTTCAAGATTCATTTTTTGAAGAATCGGCTGAGCACGTTGAAACGATGGAGACTGGATTATTAGATTTGGAACAGCGGCCGACCGATCTTGATTTATTGAATAGGGTTTTCCGTGCGGCACATTCCATTAAAGGCAATGCGGGAATGTTCAATTTTACTGCGATTGGTGGTTTGACCCACAAGATGGAAAATATCTTGGATAAGCTTCGCAATAGTCAAATGGTGGTGACGAAACAGATCATCGATCTTCTCTTGCAGGCATTGGATGGTTTGAAAACATTGTTAGAAGTTGCACGTGGTGGCGATTCGTATGATGAAGCGGCGATTCAGGAAATAGAAGAGCAGCTTGTCGCCTGCTGTAATGGTGAGACGGTTGATGAGTCATCTCCTTCGATCAGTGAGGCCATCGTTAGCCACGAAGCTTCTTTATCACGTCATCGTACAGTATCAATTTCTTGGAAGCCACTACCTGAACTGTTTCAGCGAGGGTTGGATCCTGCACAGTTATTCCGAGAACTACAGGAACTTGGAACGGTGCGAGAAATGACGGTCCAGACAGATGCTCTTCCTCCGTTGGACGATATGGATGCGGAATGTTGTTATCTGGCTTGGAAAATCGACATTGAAACAGAGAAGCCACTTCAGGATATCGATGAAGTATTTGATTTTGTCAGAGATGGCAGTGAACTCACAATCACGGATAGTGTGAAAGATACGACCGAGGGCTACAAGACCATTGGTGAAATTCTTATCGAGGAAGGTGCTGCGTCGTCGAAGCAAATTGAAACGGCATTGGCTGCGCAAAAGCCGTTAGGTCAGATATTAGTCGATCATAAGAGTGTCACACCGCAACAAGTGAATCAGGCGCTCACCAAGCAACAGCACATGAAGAAAAGTGAAGGTGCCTCGATTCGAGTGGATACAGAAAAAATTGACAAATTAATCAAT
>BQIU01000056.1 GCA_021603905.1 Nitrospirales bacterium | reverse complement strand
ACCCACGGCACTGATAATGCCCATCGTGACGGTTTGATTCAATCCAAATGGGTTGCCAACTGCAAGAACCATTTCCCCGACTTGCAACGCGCCTGAATTCCCCCACGGTAAAGTCGGTAAGCCCGTCGCCTCGACTTTAATTACGGCAAGGTCGGTTTTGGGATCGGTCCCTATCAATTTGGCAGGAAATTTCCGTTTATCGCTAAACAGCACCGTCAACTCATCGGCCTTCTCAACGACGTGATTATTGGTGACGATGTATCCATCTGCCCGTACGATGACACCCGACCCTAATCCCTGCTCCTTCCTCCGGCGAGGTTGTTTAAATTTTTCCTCAAATTCTTCCCCAAAAAATCGTCGAAAAAAGGGATCATTGAAAAACGGCGATTGTTGAGACTCTTTTGATTGACCAACCTTTCGGCTTGACGAAATATTAACCACTGAAGCCATAGCCTCTTTAGAAACTTTGATAAAGGTATCATTCGACGGAAGGGACACGGTGGCCACGTTCATCGCCTGAGCCTCCGGCTTGGGCTCAGTCACCGGTACTGTTGCTTCAGCAACCGGAGCAGAGCTGCCGGGAACATCAGAACATTGGACAAATGCACTGAGCATGCAAACAGCCATGATTATTCCAATGCCAAACGATCGTTGAGGTATAGAAGAACACAAATAATTGCGACAAACCCCTCGCATGAATCGCTCCTTTCAGCCACGACAAACTAAAACCAGGGCCAACTCTATCGCCAACACGAACAGGTCTATAACCGTTTCAGTTATACCGAAACGATAAAGCGCCAACTCGTGCAATTTTGATATCCAATACGTGATAGAAAACGTCAATCATTGTCAGTCAATCCAAGCGGGTATAACCTTCCGATACTTGAGGCCGTAGGAGTACTCTGCTAGGCGACCTGTAATAAAGACTTCAAGAGGAACCAAAGGAGGACTCTTTGCTGCCCATTCAGTCATCTGAGGGGGACAGAAAACAACTGTCGCCTAGGCGACCTTCTACCGACATCTTAGGGACAGCACGACTTTCAAGCACAGTGCCTATCAGGGTGCGCCCGGTTACGAACAATCGTCGCCTAAGCCTTAATAATTTAGCTGAAAATTAATTGGATTCGCTATAACCCTTTATTTATCATACCAGTTTGAATGAGTTAAGCGTAATCACTCACTTAAATACTATAGCAAATCTAATTAATTTCCAGTTGAGCGATTCAAATTGGCACAGCGAAATTATACACTTCAAGCTTTGGAAGTTATTCGAATCGGTTATAGCAACTATTACGTAACACCAAAGTCGTAAATTTGCTTAATGACAATATTTCCATACAACGGTCTTGAAAAATCAGAGGGAGAAGATTTTTACACGGTAGAAGGATGACGATGGATCACGGCACCTTGAGGCGTCCCGACAATAAGGATCGAAGTCATTCCCACAAACAACCCGGTCTCAACAACCCCTGGTATATCTTTGAACTGCTGTGCCAGCATTGAAGGATTTTCAAGAGCCTTTCCTTGCACATCAAACACATAGTTATGATTATCCGTCACAATGGCGTGGCCATCTCGCACTCGTCGGGTCGCCTGATACCCCAATCGCTCAATCGCTCTCATCGTACTTGGCCACCCAAACGGAACGACTTCAACAGGGAGAGGAAATGATACTCCCAACGATGTCACTTGTTTCCCTTCATCAACAATCACGACAAACTGCTTGGCATTGGCAGCAATAATTTTTTCACGAAGCAAGGCTCCGCCACCGCCTTTGATGAGGTTGAAGTGAGAATCGACCTCATCCGCGCCGTCAATCGCCACATCGATTTCCCACGCATCTTCATCCGGCAAGATTGGAATGTGGAGTTGTATGGCTAAGGTTGCGGTTTCCCGAGAAGTCGGCACGCCCTGTATTCGTAGTCCCGCTTTGACGCATGGAGCAAGGGCTTCAAGCAGATACTTCACCGTAGAACCCGTCCCTAATCCCACCGTGTGACCATCTTGAATATATTCAAGAGATTTTTCGGCAGCCATTTTTTTTAGAGAATGGGGAGAAAGAGTTGAATCCGATTCGGTAGGCATTAGTTCGTTTTGTTATGAGTCAGCCCTGCGGCCAAAGACGCAGCACCCAGAAGGGCCGCCTGTGGATTGAGAATGACGTACACAGGAATCGTCGATAACAACCGTTTATATCGGCCTTTGGCCAGAAAGGCCTTCATAAAGCCCCCCTCACGAAGCATCGGCAGAATTTTCGGGGCAATTCCTCCGCCTAAATATACGCCACCATAAGACAAAGTATTTAATGCCATATTCCCGGCTTCCGCCGCATAGATGGAGATAAACAGGTTTAACGACTCGACACATATTTCCGGCTTCCCGGCCAAAGCGGCATCGGTAATCAGGGTTGATGGATCTCCAGTAGGTAATGTTTCAGCAAACCACGTTGGCTCATTTTTCTTCGTGTCCCGAAGAAACTGATAAATGGCATGCAACCCGGGTCCAGACAACACCCGTTCGTAACTCACATGCAAATAACTGCTCCGAAGATACCGGAGTAATTCGATTTCTCGATCACTATTCGGGGCAAAATCCGCATGCCCTCCTTCAGAAGGACAAATATGATAGCGTGTCTCGTCCCAGAATAATGTGGCTTCCCCCAATCCAGTTCCAGCCGCTAAGAGCGTGCGGGTCCCGGAACTTTTTGAGGCCACTGAAGGGGTTAATGACTCCACTTCATCGGGCCGTAAGACTAAGAGTCCATGAGCCGTCGCTTCGAGGTCGTTGACCAGTCGAACATCTTTGACCTCAAGAAAGTCTGCTAACGTTTCGCCTTTGATGACCCAGGGTAAATTGGTTGTCTTACAGGTATTATTAATGACCGGCCCCGGAACCCCAAAACAGACTCCCGTCAACGACGCACGGATTTCCGCTGAGGATAGTCGAGGAGAATCGGAAGACTCGTCTAGATCTTCATCTTCTTCATCTGAGTCCAAATCTGAGGAAGATACCGTGTCCTCTTCTTCAAGAAATTCGGTAATGATGTCTTCTAACGACTCATAGTCCTGACTATAAAACGAGTCCTCGCGAATTGGCTCAACCCGCGAACCGTTCCAGTCAAATAATGCCAACAGGGTTTTGGTCCCCCCAATGTCTCCCGCAAGAATCATGACGACCTACTCAGGACTTACGTTAATAATGAAAAGGGCACGCTCTTTCTTATTTATTGAGACTCGAGCGAATCGATGATGCTCACCTTAGCGGATACAAAAGCAACGGCGCAAGGACCCTTAAAAAAGTCATGAAAATGTCGCTCGTATCTCGTCTTTCGTCTGATAATACCCATCTCCCGTCTTGCATTTCACGCTTCACGAGCGACGATTCACGAATGACTATCGGCATTCACATAGGACCAAGTTGAAAACGTGGCGGCCTGCCCATGACGTAACCCCTGAGAGTCCACAACGTTCCAGACAATCGCTCGTTCCACTACAAACCGTTTGCCAGTCTTTGAAATACGGATGCCTCGATAATCATCGATGTAGCCTTGAGATTTCGCCTTCCGCAGCATCTCCGCGCGTTCTGCTTGATTTATATGCTCAGCCGTCAGACGAGATGGCGTGTGCGTGAACTGACTCCAATCCATTTCCCAGAGAATCAACGCCTTCTGATTGCCATAGTTTAAAATTGGATCATCTTCCAGACCATGCGATACCACAATCAACGAACTTTCGAACAATCGTTCAGATTGCTCTTGAAACGTCCCAGCACGGTCAATCAATTCTTTCGCCAACCACTGTCGATAGCTACTCAACAGAAGCTGGACCCACTCCACCACATTCGGCTGTTGCCAGACCGCAACTGCATCTGGCTTTCGAGAATCTGTTGGATTATCGCTCACATTCAATATCACCTATGTCTAGACCATGACGTTCATTTGCATTTGATTCACGCAAAGAGATCCCATCGGCAGGACTCCGAAGCTTCCAATGCCTAATCATTGCGAATTGCTGAACAATATTTTATGCTGAAGATAAGGATCAATCAAAAAACCTCTCCTTATGTGAAGAAAAAATAGACATCATGGCATCGACTCCAACCGATCTCAAATTTACGTATGAGGATTACCTCGGATTTCCAGAAGATGGGAACCGCCACGAATTGATTGAGGGAGAACATTACGTGACGCCAGCCCCACTCACCAAACACCAACGAATTTCCTCTAATCTCATTGCCCATATCCATCATCATTGCCAGCGCACTCGTGCAGGACTCGTGTTAGCCGCTCCAACCGATGTAGTCTTTTCCGAGACCGACGTTGTACAACCTGACTTGGTATTCATCACGAAATCGCGACAACCCATCGTCACGCGTGAAAACATTCAAGGCGCGCCTGATTTCATTGTCGAAATTCTCTCCGATTCGACCAGACGACGCGATGAACGAACGAAGCGAACATTATATGAACGTTATCAGGTCTCGGAATATTGGATCGTTGATCCGGAACTCGAAACAGTAAAAATCTTTCGCTTGAAAGAACGTCGCTATGTTGTCATCGAAGAATCAACCACCGAACAGCCTAAAACAAGCCTCTCAACTCCCCTCCTTCCAGGATTTTCCATCACTCTTAAGGACGTTTTTTCGTAAATAAGACCGTGTCTCATCTCCTATGCTCACAGCTTGATGTTTTACAGAATGAACTTTATCCCTTCGCAATCTCCCATTCATGAATCATCCATACAATACCTTCTTTATTTTCAGAAAAATTTTCATTCATCGTATTATGCCTACCCTATGAAAATGAGACAGGCAAAGACTGACAGACCAACGGCACTTCATCGTTTGTAGGAAAATAGAGGTTATTCAAAACTTGGGTCCGGTCTATAATTAACAATGTTTCCATCTTTGTCTTATGCTAGCAATTGTGCTACCGAAAGATGGATTATATTTTTGCGCTTCTTCCAAGAACACCATAGGAACGAGGATTATCTGCTTATGTTTACCTCCACATGTTTAATTCGATTAGCTAACTACCGTAATTATTTTTCTATACAAAATATCACATTGAACAATATTCATATTAAAGAAATTTGCTAAAGATTAGGCAATGATAAGCGTAGCGGTCAACTACATGATTCTGAAAGAAGGGAATATATGGATTCAGCGATTTGGTCAGGTGAGAAATGATCGGTAGGAATGATGTGGTCGGCGGCAGCTTGGTATTTTGGCGTTCGTTCGTGCAAGATTTCTTCGATTTCTTCGACAAACGTTTTGGTTCCTGACAGGGAAGGGCGCTGTGTGTCACCGCCAATCCGAGACGCAATGGTCGGGATTTCAGCTGTGAGCCAAAAGGTCACACTGTTGGTGTTGAGGGCGATCACATTTTCCTGTTTTAAGATCGCTCCGCCACCAGTGTCGATTACAAGATCTTCTTGCGTGCTTAATACCTGACAGACTTCTGTTTCTATCTGTCGAAAATGATCCCAACCAAACTTTTCGACTATTTCAGGAATCGGTAACTGCGCTTTTGCAATCACTTCAGCATCCGTGGAGACAACGTTTCGGCCTAATTTCTGGCCCAACAACTTCGCCACAGTACTTTTGCCGGTACCACGATATCCAATCAGCACGATGTTCATCGGAAATGTTCCTCAAGGATCGTTCGCATGACATCCACTGGGGCAGGTTGCCCGGTCCATCGTTCAAATTGCCCCACGGCTTGATTCACAAACATTTCAACCCCGCGAATGGTTTTGCCGCCGGCTTCCCGAGCGTCCCGCAGAAGCTGTGTTTCCAGGGGATTATAGACAATATCCATGACGATCACGTTTGGTGTTAGCAGAGCTTTATCAACACAACTTTTGTCAACATGGGGATGCATGCCAATTGGCGTACAATGAATTAGCACATGAGAGTCAGCAATTCCTGATGCGAGTGATTCCTGATTGATCGGAGCCTCATTGACAGAAACAGCCGTTCGTTCACGTAAATCATTGACTAATGATGCCCTTTCAGCTTCGTCAATTCCCAGAATTGTGAGATTTTCAATCTCTCCTTCAACAGCCAGCCCAAAGGCAATGGCCCGTGCAGCCCCACCTGACCCAAGAAGTAATATTCTCTGCCCTTTGAGCTGAGCCCCACCGAAGCGAAGAGCCTGAAGTGCTCCCGTTGCGTCCGTGTTATATCCAGTCAGGATATCTTGCTCCTTGACGATCGTGTTGACCGATCCAATATGACGCGCGGTCGCATCGATTTCATCTAAATACGGCATGACCGCAACTTTATGAGGAATCGTGACACTAAACCCTCGCAAATTCCCCAACGCTCGAATGCCACGAATCGCCCCCTCCACATCCTTCGTCACAGGCAATGCCAAATAGACGAAATTGAGCCCGAGATGGCGAAAGGCTGCATTGTGTATCGCCGGCGATAATGAATGGTGAACAGGATTGCCCAGCACTCCACATAATTGTGTCTCGGTCGTAATAGTCATTGTCATTCTACAATCCCCACGTATGTCATTGAACACTTCAATATCTGAATGCAGCAGGTTGCAGTTATCACATACTCATGAGGGAAAACTCAACTCACGAAAAACAACAGGGTGTGAATATCTATAACGAATCCAAATCATGAGAACCAGGTATGCTTGGACACGACAGCCCGGAAAACCACGAGTTTTTTGACATGTCTCAAACGAGAGCGTTTGAATAACCCTGCTGAGGTTTGCTTTAGAAGTGTCCAAGTCCAGTTGAGGCATATCAACTAACCCTGCGCGATGACTCACTTCAAACATGCGGAATTTATTTGAATCGGCTATAGACGTGACCGCGATGAAGTGGAGTAATCAAGGTCCGAGTGAAGGTAAAAAAAAGAAACCGGGGAGAAGCAACGCCCTCCCCGGTACAGTTATGAAGAACTGACCTCTCGAATTATCGAGAAGCTTTTTTGCGAGTCGAAGATTTCTTCGCACGCACGGCGGCTTTCTTTACTGGCTTTTTCTTGACGACTTTGGCCATGAACTCACCCCCCTTCCGTAGAAAATCTTATCGGAAGTTATCGGTGTACCTTGATTATTCCTAAAGTCTTTTTTCTAGGAAGTGCGCGTTCATGATCCAAAGACCGAGCAAGGTCCATGCGTGAGAAAAAATATTCGCGTGAAAGAATGTACGAATGATGGCACTGCGGATGACAAGAACTCAACGCAAGTAAAAACAGCATTCAAGGACGAGAACTATGCGGCAAGCGAATAGGGGGCGTACACATGTTCAGGAAATGAAGTCAGACTCGAGTGAGACGCTAGAAATTTAGGCGGAGTGTGAGGACACCAATATGAATGGTGGTATCCCATTCACCGTTGATCAACGCCCCATTGATGTTATTACTCACTCCACGCGTTTGATACAATCGAACCTGATAGGCTAAATCCACACCAATCGCTTTCACACCGAATCCGTCACAACTCACCAAGCCAAGAAAGGCCCCTCCTTGGCGGCACAAAAACCCCAAACCAACCGATGGCGCGCTATACGCAGAATCAGGCACCCCCGGGTCGAAGGTTGAACTGGGAATTGGACTTTCGGAATACACGTATCCAGCTCGAACCGCCACCTTCCAGTCCGGGAGCAGGCTTGGCTGAAGCCACGCATACTCGGACCCAACCATAACGACAAACGCATCGCCATACTTGCGCGAAAATGGTACGGCTTGCCCGTTGGAAAGATTTAAATTGAGATCTTTGAAATCCCTCCAATCTTCGTAAGCAACGTCAGCTTCCACCTTCCACTCATGAAATTCATCACGTAGAGGCCAAATGGCGATGGCTCCTGTAAAGATATTCGGAAGCTCAATCGTTGTCCTCGTATCCGCCACTCGTGCTCCGCCTGCTAGAAACTTTCCTCGAAAATTGAGGTCGGCTCCACTGTGATAGACAAACGCAACATTGACGAGCGGTTTGCCCTCGTTGTTCCGTAATGGAGTCCACAAGAAACTGGCATTGTATCCTAAGGCCGTATCGGTACCGTTGGCTTCGAGCGAGGTCCCAGCAGGAAGACCAAACGCATTTCCTGCCGCGGCGGTTTGCTGAAATTGCGCCTGCCCTTCACCAATAAAACTCGCAAAGGTATAAATATCTAACCCTGCGCCTACCGAAATAGACTCGTTGAACTTCCACGCCACGGTGGGTTTGATATCGATGAGCGGTAACTCAACACTGGCGGTGACTGGGGCAACCTGACTATCTGTTGGATATTCAATGCTAATCCCAAATGGCGTTGTCACCCCCAGCCCCACAGTCCAATCATTCAAGTGCTCATTCGTCAAGTAACCAAGATTTGCCGTAAGATAGAGATGACTAGGAGGTGGATGAGCCACGGTTCCTCCAAACGTCCCCTCGACCTTCGTCCCATTGGCACTTCTAAACTTCGTCTTGGCCCCGGCCAACAGCGTTCCACCTAAAAGTTGAACGCCATCTAATTGAGTCATTCCCGCAGGATTGAATTGAATAGCCGATGGATCATTGGCTTGTGCGGCAAAGGCGGTCCCCTGCCCGGTTGCCGATGCACCTTGATCTAACACACGAAACGCTCCACCGTGGGCTCTATCATGGACTGCCGACACAGAAACGAGCGTCAAGATGAGTAGACGAACAAGAGAACTTGAAAGAGATCTGAGGAATTGCAAAGATACCCCCTAGAAGCAGGTAGATTTGACTACTTTTAGAGCAGGAGGCGCAGTGTACGGGAAAGACCCTATTGATAGCAATATAACATCGATGAATAGAGCCTATTGCACAACACGATCTGATGCTATGATGGGTGCCACTCACACCGCCTACCACACGACGTTCTTGTTGGAATTCCGAGGACCAGTTAAAATTCGATATCGCTCTTTATAAGGAAAGATCTCGTGAACATCACAAAACTCCTCCATACCCGGATGCGCGTCAGCAATATGGAACAAACCATTGCCTTTTATCGAGACGTCTTAGGACTCGAGGTCGTCGATCAAAAAGTCTCACCCAGAGGATCACGCCTTGCGTTTTTAGCCACTCCAAATAGTGACGAGCTGATTGAGTTGTGCAGTTTTCCGACCAGCGGCCAAGTGAGAGTCCAAGAGGACCTCATTCACTTGGCGTTTCAAGTCGACAATCTGGACACAACCATCAAAGAACTTCAAGCAAAACACGTTCCGATCACTGATGGCCCCACCACCTCATCGTCTGGAAGCCGTTTTATTTTTATCGATGCCCCTGATGGATACGAAATTGAATTGATTGAACGCCCACCTGGCATCGCCATTGTCTAGCAGACCCGTTTCTTTGGTATTACATGAACCATACCTCACCATACAAGCTAACACAATCAGACAAGGTCTCAACCAGTCTCAGAGTCAAACTCCAGGGTCTCCCAAACAGGCCCGGCGTGTATCTCTTTAAAAATGCCCAAGGTGACATTCTCTATATTGGGAAAGCGGCCATACTCTCAGACCGTGTTCGTTCGTATTTTCAGAACGGAGCTGACCTCAGCCCGAAGACGCTCGTACTGGCGTCACTGATTCATGACTTGGAAACCATCGTCACGCAATCTGAACTCGAAGCGTTACTCCTCGAAAGCAACCTGATCAAACGTCACCACCCCACATTTAACGTGGTGTTACGCGACGACAAACAATATCCCTATCTTCGACTACCCATCAAAGAAGACTTCCCTCGACTATCGATTGTGCGACGAGTCAAAAACGACAAAGCCTTGTACTTCGGCCCGTATGTGCCAACCGGCGCCATGCGCGAAACCATTAAGATCATTCGCAAGGTATTTCCTCTGGCCACCTGCACCATTGACATTAATGGTACGGCAGATCGCGCGTGTTTAGAATTTGAAATTAAACGATGCATGGCCCCCTGTACTGGCAATCAAAGTCAACAAGACTATCATCGCATCGTCAAACAGGTACGCATGTTTCTGGAAGGACGAGACAGGGAACTCGTCGAATCCCTCCGCACGGACATGAACACCGCCGCGGATCATGAAGAATTCGAGGAAGCCGCTCGTCTGCGTGATCGCATTAGGAAAATTGAAAAGACGTTACAAAAACAACGTATTACACAAATTGATACGATCGATCAGGATGTCTTAGGCGTCGCCAGATCCGGCTCATCCGTCGATCTTCAAATGCTCTTTGTCCGAGGTGGCCTCTTGATTGGCCGTAAAGATTTCTACTGGAATGATGCCCAGGACATCCCAGACCAGGAGCTGATCCGATCAACGATCGAACAGTTTTATAACAAAGAGCTCTTGCCGCCAAAGGAATTATTGGTATCGACGGATTTCCCTGACAAAGAATTACTACGGCGCTGGCTCAGTGACAAAAAAGGAGAGAAAGTACGGATTCTTATTCCAGGACGAGGTGGGAAATATCAACTACTGAAGCTGGCTCAGGACAATGCCGCGGTCGCGCTGGATCATCACCTTCAAAAACACAGCCGAGAACGAGAAGCACGAATCGCTTTACAACAACTCCTCCAATTGCCCCACCCGCCTCATCGCATTGAAGGGTTTGACATCTCGAATACAATGGGGACCAATTCGGTTGCCTCTATGGTAGTCTGGGAAAACGGAACCATGAAAAAATCTGACTATCGAAGATTTAAAATTAAGACCGTCGAAGGTGCGAACGACTTTGCCAGCATGGAAGAAACCATTCTTCGACGATATGGGGGCACGTTAGCCACGGATGAACAGAAAGCCCTTCCGTTTCCCGATGTCATACTCATTGATGGAGGACCAGGACAATTAGGGGCAGCCATGAGCGCGATCAAAAAACTTCATGTCCCTCCAATATCTCTATTTGGTTTGGCCAAAGCGAAGGGTGAAAAAGAGGAACGCATCTTTCTTCCCGGACAACGAATGCCCATCGTGCTTGCGCCACAGTCCTATATCAGCCAATTAGTCCAGCTCATTCGTGATGAAGCCCACCGCTTTGCTCTCCGCTATCATCGCCGACTCCGCAGCAAAGCAATCATTCCCATTCAACCCGGTCGGCGATCGGGGGCAAAACCATTCACACGTCATTCATAATCAATCGAGCAGGTATTTATTCACGCTATCGCACCAGTCTTCATTCAATTTATGGATATCAAACGCACGACATTGACTTGGGTGATCAGTTTCATCGCTGTTCTGTTCGCACTATCCCTTGTCAGTCAACTGGTCGAGGAAGTCGGCCCTCCGATTCTCTTAGATCCTGAACATAAGCTTGAAATGCCTCCTCCACCTCAATCCATGTATCAAATGGGTCGAGAAGCAAACCCTCAACCTGCGAAACAAGAAGATTTGGACCCTCAACACTCAGATAAGCACTCCACTCTTCCTCTCACTCCTTTCTCTAAGGACACTCCCTCTCGTACACACTCTTTGACTGATAAAAATGCCAATACACAACCAGAAAAACCCACAAACGTATCGAGCGGCCGCCGTCACGATGATGCCAAACCATGAGAAGTGAATGACACCAATGTTCCTTAATCAAGCGCAGATTTCTTCATGTCGCGTACGGGCCTCCATTTCAGTGGACTCCGAGCGCAATAAAACAGCACGTTCATCGAATTTCATCCCGTTTTGTTTTTTCAATTGCACCTCCAACCAATAACCCGTTCCTCCTGAATACCCGCTCTATGGGGTGTAGGCGCCTCATTCACCAGCACCTGCCTTGATCACCACGTTTACACGTTCCACCTAGCAGCACTCCAACTCAAATGCCTTTTCATTTGAGACTGTGACAAAATTCATGATAAGTGCAAAGTTGCGTCGTGACATCCAAGTCTTTGTTTTCCTCACATCGACTGCCAGTCTCACACATTCAAGACTTCGCCTACCCCTTCTCAATACAAAAAATCTTCAAAAATAGGCTGATTTTTCAAGAATTCCCATAAAATTCCCGACAGAGAAAGGGAACCTCTCGAAATGCATGGCGGGTTCCTGATACCCCTACTGTGTCTAAAATATGCACAATATGAACGGTTATGAATCTGGCAGTGAGTATGCATGATGTTTCTATTCTTTCTTGAACACGACACACTATTCTATGGCTGACTTTCATTTCCTCACGGCTCACGACATGGTTCTGGACTCCTTACCACTGGGCATCTGCATCGTTCAGCAAGACTGGACTGTCGAATTTTGGAATAAAACACTTCAGGACTGGACCGGGATTCCGAAAACAAATGTTGAAGGGAAATCACTTGGAGAACCATTCCCTCATTTAACGACATCACCATACTTCTCTCGCCTCCAGCCATTGTTTTCAAGAAACTCTTCCGTGACGTTCAGCCCACCACACCACACTCAGCTTTTTCCTTCACACCTTCCCGACGGAACTCCTCGTCGGCAACACATCACCGCCCAATCTATTCCCTCCACTCAACATGATGCCTGGCGTATTATGTTTGTGGTTCAAGACGAGTCAAGTCTTCAGAGGCAAATCCCACAAGCAGAACACCTCAATGATCAAGCGGTTCAAGACCCAGAAGAACGTGAAAAGGTCAAACAAGAACTTCAAGATCTATCAGACCGGTATCGCCTAGCAACCGAAGCCGCCCAGATTGGCGTTTGGGATTGGGATAGTTCAACGAACAAGTTGCGATGGAATGATCAAATGTTCTTGGTGTTTGCCGTTGATCAACAAACATTCAGCGAGACATTAGACGATTGGAGACGCACCGTACACCCTGACGACCTTCACCAAGCGGAAGTCGCTCTTCAAAATTCCCTGCGTCACAAGACAGGGTTTCACACGGAATTTCGAATCATTTGGCCTGATCAATCAATTCACTACATACAAGCCCATGGCATCGTCATCGATGATAAACAAGGAAATCCTCGTCGGATGATTGGCGTGAACTGGGATATCACAGAACAACGCACAGCTGAACGTGAAATGGCAGAAAGCGAATCCCGCTTTCGACTTCTCGCCGACAGTGCTCCTGTCCTCATTTGGATATCAGGTGAAAATAGTACATATACATACGTAAATAAGACCTGGCTCGACTTTACCGGACGCACTCTTGAACAGGAACTCGGACGTGGGTGGGAAGAGGGTATTCATCACGATGACTATGAGCAATGTCTCCACACCTATGACTTCGCCTTCGAGCAGCGCACACCCTTTACCATTGAATATCGCTTAAGGCATGCCAGCGGAACCTATCGATGGCTCATCAATGTTGGCGTGCCGAGATATGGTCCGGACGGCAGATTTGACGGGTACATTGGTTCGTGTCTCGACGTAACAGAAGAGAAGAAAGCCAGCGAAGCCAGAGAACTCATTGAGCATGCAATTAATCAAGGGCACGAAGGACTGGCCCTCTTAAACACGCATGGCATCTTTACCTACATGAATCCCGCTCATGCTCACTTATACGGTTTTGAACCACAAGAATTGCTTGGGAAAAGCTGGAAGACGCTGTATGAACTAAAAGAAGTTTCGGCCATAGAACAAGAATGTATCCCAACCTTGCGAACCACTGGTCATTGGACAGGGGAGGTATTAGGCCGAAAGAAATCTACGGAACAATTCCCGATCGAACTCTCAATCAGCGCGCTAACCGACCGCAACGACGATATCATGGGAGTCGTCTGTGTCTGCCGGGACGTGGCGGAACAACGACGGGCAGATCAACGGTTTCGTCTCGTGGTTGAATCTGCTCCGAGCGGCATACTGATGACAAACAGTTCCGGCCATATTGTCCTCGCAAACCAGTTAATTGAGATGATGTTTGGCTATTCGCACGACGAACTGTTCGGACAAGACGTAGAAATGCTTATCCCTGAACGCTATCGTCAGCAGCACCAAACGGCTCAATCTAGGTTTTTTGTAAATCCGCACCCTCGCAAAATGCGATCAGATTTCAACCTGAATGGATTACGAAAAGACGGCACGGAGTTTCCCGTTGAAATTGGCTTAAACCCCCTCCATGCAGATGAAGACACCTTTGTCCTGGCCACAATCACAGACATTTCTGAACGACGTGAAATCGAAAATCAACTGATGTCGATCGCGCAAGACTTGGAACAAAAGAATCAAGAACTCGCCGCGGCCCGAGATGAAGCTCTCGCGGCAGCGAAGGCCAAAGCCGAGTTCCTTGCAACGATGAGTCATGAAATCCGTACTCCCATGAACGGAGTCATAGGCATGACCAGGCTACTCATGGATACGACCTTGACAGAAGAACAACGAGAATTCGCGAACACCGTGAAATATTCAGGTGAAATCTTATTGAAAATCATCAACGATATTCTTGATTTTTCAAAAGTTGAGGCAGGAAAGCTCGAGTTGGAACATATTGCTTTCGATCTTCGAACCACCGTTGAAGACGTGCTTGAACTTCTTGCGGAACGAGCAGCAGAAAAGGAAATTGAACTCGTGGCACTTGTCTACGCCACCACTCCCATCGCCCTCAATGGTGATCCGGGACGTATTCGACAAGTTCTGATGAATCTCGTGAGCAATGCCATCAAATTCACAGAAGAAGGCGAAGTGGTTGTTCAAGTTTCCCTCATCGACACACAACAAAACAACGACATCATTCGATTTTCTATTACCGATACTGGCCTTGGGCTATCCGAAGAAGTCCAAGGTCGTCTATTTCAATCCTTTACCCAGGCTGATAGTTCAACTACACGTCAATATGGAGGAACCGGACTGGGATTAGCCATTTGCAAAAAAATTGTCATGCTGATGGGGGGAGAGATTGGGGTCACGAGTGCCGTTGGCGAAGGGAGCGAATTTTGGTTTACGATCCCATTACAACGGCAACAAATTGATATCCACCCTCCCCTCTCTCGCCTGAACCTCCATGGAGTCCATGCCTGCCTGGTAGAAAGCAATGATACCGTTCGATTCTTAATTCACCATTATGCCCAAAGTTGGGACATGGCCTGTACTGTCGCCGAGAACGGGACAGAAGCCCTCACATTGCTACACTCGGCGATTACAAATAAAACCCCCTGTGATGTGATTATCGTCGACCAGCAACTCTCAGATATGAGTGGCGCTGACTTTGCCAAACGGGTCAAAAATGACCCGATATTATCCGGCAGCCGATTAATCATGTTGTCTTCGCTCGGCCAACGAGGGGAAGCTCGCCGTGCCCAAGAAGCTGGATTTGTGGGCTATCTGACAAAACCCGTGCGGCAAGAACAACTCTACCGGTGCTTGACCATGGCGATGGGCACAATTCCTCTCCCGTTCTCCGAGGATCAAAAATGTACGCCGACCTTGATTACACGACACACGCTAGAAGAAGCAGAAAAACGTTCAAAAACCCGAATCTTGCTGGCAGAAGATAATATCGTCAATCAAAAAGTTGCGACAAAAATGCTGGATAAATTGGGATATCGCGTCGACGTCGTCTCCAATGGACGTGAGGCTATTGAAGCCGTCCACCAAACCGCCTATGACGTCATTCTTATGGATTGTCAAATGCCGGAAACAGACGGGTACCAAGCCACCAAGGCAATTAGAAGATATGAGACAGAACAGGCAAAAGAGGGAAGACGCGACTCCATCGATACGACGAGCTCAACATCACGACCAGCGAAAAGTCGCACTCCAATCATTGCCTTGACCGCCAATGTACTTGAGGGAGAACGTGAACAATGCCTTGAGGTCGGAATGGACGACTTTCTTCCCAAGCCGGTTTTGATGGAAACGTTAGAAAAGACTTTACGTCGATGGACGACGCAGGAGCAGACACGGCACACGACCGCAACTCTCTCTCAAAAACTTGCCGGCACGCACGTTCCATTTTCCAATTCCGGAATGCCGGATCTTGTCGACCATCCTCCGTTAGATCTTCGCGCCGTCAACGAACTACTGACACTAGGAGGAGACGATGATCCAGATTTTTTCATCTCAGTCATTGAACAATTTCTGCAAGATCTCCCTCGCCACCTGTATGACATTCGGCAAGCGCTTCATGATCATGATGCCGCCAGATTAATCAAGGCGGCCCATGCATTTAAAGGAGGTTGTGGAAATATTGGGGCGACCTCTTTCACTGACATCTGTCTTCGCCTTGAACAATTGGGACGAACAGGAATCCCGCAAGGAGCCTCCCAATTACTCAATGAACTCAAAACAGAAGAAACCCGTATCCAACGTGCACTTCATCAATACCTGAAATACTTCGCACCACGAAATCGTTAACTTCACAAGATCTCTGAAACCTATGATTTTTTGGAAATATCACAAATCCCTGAACGCAAATGAATGGCGAGGATAATGTCGTTATCACATTCCACAACATCGTATATTGAGTCGCGTCGAGAGTTTCTTGCTTCCGCGAGCTTGAGGCTTGGAGCATTCGCCATGGCCTTATCTGGATTTTCTTCACCCTTATCATTTGCGAGAGACTCAGAAGCCTTCATCAAAGTTGGCATTCTTCATTCATTAAGCGGCACGCTCGCAACCAACGGACAATCCGTTGTGGATGGAATTCTCATGGCTATTGATGAAATTAATGAGCAGGGCGGATTACTTGGGAAAAAAATTCTGCCTGTCATTGCTGATGGTGCCTCTGACCCAAAAACATTCGAACGGAACGCCGAAGCCCTGATTGGAAGCGACCATGTTCACACTATCTTCGGGTGTTGGTCATCTGCCAACCGAAAATCTGTCCTACCAATCGTTGAACGCGAAGGTCTCCTTCTCTGGTATCCGGTGCAATATGAAGGTGACGAGCAATCTCCAGCCATCATGTATGGTGGGGCTGCCCCCAATCAACAAATCTTTCCAGCCTTACAGTGGGGAATCCAACAATTTGGGAAACGGGTCTTATTAGTCGGATCGGATTATCTTTTTCCTCGTGTCGCAAATCGTCTCATCAAAAAGATCCTTCCGAACCATCACGGTATTTTGACCGGAGAACTATATCAGCCATTAGGCAAACAAGACTTTCAACCCATCATCCATTCCATCAAGCTGGCCAAGCCTGATTTCATTATCAACACAATCAATGGTGATAGTAACCAAGGGTTTTTTCAGAGCCTCTTTGACGCCAATCTGACAGCCCATGATATTCCTGTAATTTCAACAAGTATCGGAGAAGATGAACTACAGCGGATCGGCATCGAACATACCTTCGGTCATTATTCAGTTTGGAATTACTTTCAAAGTATCGATTCGCCAAGTAACCATCGTTTTGTCACCAACTTCAAGCGACGATATGGCCAAGACCGCGTCACGGGCGACCCCATTGAGTCAGCCTACTCACAAGTTCACCTGTATGCGATGGCCGTACGGAGGGCAGGAACATTTTCTCCATCAATGATACGCCAAACGGTCAGGGGTTTGATTTTCGGAGCGCCACAGGGGCTGATTCGTATCGATCCTGAGAACCAACATACGTGGAAAGTCACACGAATCGGACGAGTGCAAGACAATGGACAATTTGCCGTGGTCTGGAAATCTCATGAACCGCTTCGCCCCGATCCCTACCCCCTTCCTCGTTAATCCCATGCGGCTCAACCCAACACAGCAGAGCTTCCAAACTAAAGTTGTCGGACTAGTTTTGGCCGCAACATTTTGTCCAATTATGGTCATGGGGTTCCTCTGGTCTGCCTATCACCGATCAAGTTTAGAACAAGAATTTCAAGGCATTTTACAAATGCAGGCTGGTCAAAGCGCACAACAAGTTGCGCAACTACTTGAAGAACGAACACGTCTCGCTTCCTTGCTTGCCAATAAGACCTTGCTCCGCCGAGACATCGCACGATTGATAGACATGAAACCAGGAACCGATGCGTATTTCCTCATACAGTTCAGACTTCACCAACAGCTCGAACAGATGATGACTCAAAACCGTTGGATCAGAGAAGCCCACATCAATCACCCCAAAACCGGCGAAGTGTTGATTGCCACGAATCCGGAGCGAATTGGAACAGCCTTCCAGGGTACACAGGAACAACTGGCAACAGTCTCTCAGGGAAAACCGTTGACCTCTTCCGTCATGCCATCAACCGCTCCTCTCGTCAATGCACAAGATCAGATTGAATCTAAATTGCCTATTCGTCATATTTTTTTCCCGATCCAGAAAGCACAATACTCTTCTGGCATTTTGACGCTAATAACGGACGCAACGAATTATGCGCAAAATTTCTGGAAAGACAAGCACCTCTTGAAGCAATTGAACTTTAAGTCCCTTGACATCTATCTTGTCGATGATCATGGAACCTTCTTGAGCCCTTCTGCCTTTGAGGACGCTCTCAAAACCAATGGAACCATTTCACGGCGCTCTCAACTCGAACTACAACTTGAAGTCCCTCAGCAAAACACTAAAACTCAAGCCTTCCAACAGTGTCAGCAGATCAGACAGAAGCGAGAAGGGGGAAAAAACTTTCAGATGAACGGCTATCTCGACTATCGCGGCATTCCTGTCGTTGGGGCGTGGAGTCCCGTTCCAGGCACGAACTGGTGTGTAATCGCTGAAATTGACGAAGCGGAAATGATGAAACCTCTGGCCGATTTTCAGCTAACGGCTTGGAGTATTGTCGCGATTATGGTGATTCTTTTTGGAATTGCCGGAACACTGCTATCACGATATCTGATTGCTCCACTTCAATCGTTAATGTCCGTTGCACAAAACCTCGCAAGTGGAAACCGACCCATCCGTTGTCCCGTAGATCGGACAGATGAATTCGGTCAACTAGGACAGACGTTGAACCATATGGCGGATGTTATCGATCAGACAGTGGGAAATCTCGAGCATAAAATTCAAGAACGGACCGAAACGCTTGCTCGTGCCAATAGTCAACTCACCTTGGAAATTCGTGAACGTCAACAAGCCGAAGATGGACTTCGAGTTAGTGAAGAACGATATGCCTTAGCCGTAGAAGCGACGAGTGCAGGGCTCTGGGATTGGAACATCACAGATAATACGGTGTACTATTCTGCTCAACTTTTAAGACTCCTTGGTTTAAAAAATTCTGAAATGGCTGAAACGCTTGAAGCCTTTACCTCGCTCATCCATCCAGCGGATGACCATCAAGCCACTGAGAGCCTCCATGCACATCTCGACCAAAGAGTTCCCTACAATATTGAGCTTCGCATTAAAACTCAAACGGCGAATTACCGTTGGTTTCACGTGCGTGGGCAGGCTATCTGGGATGATGAACAGCAACCCATTCGCATGGTTGGATCGATTAATGATATCCATGATCACCATGTGGCAGAAAACCGTCTTGCGGTTCAACACTGTGTGACCAAAATCTTATCGGAATCGTCTTCATTGGACGACGCGACCAAGCCGATCATTCAAACCATTTGCACGTACCTTGAATGGCAGATCGGAACATTTTGGCTCCCACTTCGAGACATCTCACGATTAACATGCGTAGAAACGTATGAAGATGTTCATGGTCCTTATCCACTCTTTATCACGGCGTCCTTGAATTCTAATTTTTCTTTGGCCGAAGGACTTGTCGGGCGGGTGTGGGAGAGCGGCAAAGCGGCATGGGTTTATGACGTGACAACCGATCCAAACTTTCCTCGTGCCGTCTATGCCGCACAAGAACATCTCCACACAGGGATTTCCTTCCCGATTGTCATGACAGAAGAAATCTATGGGATCATGGAATTTTTCTCTCGCGACGCGAGACAGTTCGATCCAGCCTTGCTTTCCATGCTGGAAATGATCGGACGTTCTATTGGTCAATTTGTTGAACGCAAAAAAGCCGAAGGGGAAGTGACTCGAGGAGCCTTAATATTAGAACAGCAAAATCACGACCTCGCCATGGCTCGAGATCAAGCACTCATTGCCGCTCAGACGCAAGCCGATTTCATCGCGACCATGAGCCACGAAATACGGACTCCGATGAACGGCATTCTTGGAATGACCCAACTTCTCCTTGATGCTGATCTCACGGACATTCAGCTTGAGATCGCTGACACCATTCATACCAGTGGACGCAGCTTACTGACCATTATCAACGATATTTTAGATTTCTCAAAGATCGAAGCGGCCAAAATGCAGTTAGAAGTGATCCCATTTGATCTTCGCACTACCGTTGAGGAAGTGTTGGATACGTTTGCGGAAACCGCAAGAACGAAACACATCGAACTGGGAGGACTCATTCACGCCACGACACCAACGGCTCTTCTGGGCGACCCAGGACGGGTTCAACAAATCCTCCTCAATCTCATTGGCAATGCCATTAAATTTACGGCAGAAGGCGAAGTGTTTGTCCAAGTAAGTGCCATTGAGGTTACCGAAACGGAAGCGTATCTTCGTGTTGAAATCAATGACACCGGTATCGGGATCCGTGCAGAAGACCAGAAGAAACTCTTTCAGGCGTTTACTCAAGTTGATAGCAGTACAACCAAGAAGTATGGTGGAACGGGGTTGGGATTAGTAATTTCTCGACATCTCGTGACGCTCATGAATGGAAAGATTGGGGTGAAAAGTACTGTAGGAGAAGGTAGCGTGTTTTGGTTCACTATGACCATGCCATTACAATCTGAACCCGCCCCCTCGATTTTACAACCTTCATCTCTCGAGGGAATCCGAATCCTTTTCGTCGATAACGCTGAAAGAAATCACATGGTTCTTGAGCATTATGCGACCGCATGGAATATTCCTTTCTCCAGTGCATTAAACAGCCTTGAAGCGATGGAGATATTACGAACAGCCGCACTCAACAGGCATGCGTATAACCTCGTCATTATTGGACAACCGTTACCTGAGACAGACGAGTACGAACTCGCGCACCACATGAAAGCCGACCCTTTGATATCTGACGCACGATTGATCCTTCTCACATCACTCGGCCATCGAGGAGATGAGAAAAAAGCCCAACAGGCTGGATTTATTGGATATTTACGAAAGCCAATACACCAATCGCAGTTATATCATTGTCTGACCATGGCGATGGGTCGCAGCGTTCATACTGCTGGACACTCGATAAGGTCAACTTCGGAAAATCTCAGCCATCTCCAATTTCACAGAGAAGACCGTCAGAGCCCTCTGCACGTATTGTTAGCTGAAGACAATCAGGTCAATCAAAAAGTCGCTGTTGGCATGTTGAAAAAGTTAGGCCACCGAATCAATGTGGTGCACAATGGACAAGAAGCTCTCCAAGCGGTTGAAGAGGATATGTATGACCTCATCTTAATGGACTGTCAGATGCCCGAGATGGATGGGTTTCAAGCAACGAAAGAAATTCGTCGTCGTGAAGCCTTGGTGATGAACCCTGAATTGGTAAATTCAAAAGATGACAGGACACGCACACAACAGGACACGTTAGCCAATAAACCAGCGACAACTGATAAGGCAGCTAAGCCACATCGACGTATACCGATCATTGCAATGACCGCCAATACCATGAAGGGTGATCGTGAACTGTGCCTTCAGTCCGGGATGGATGATTTTCTGCCCAAACCGATTTCTCTTGAAATGTTAGACGACACATTACGCCGTTGGACGACCCAAACCCATCCTAGACCTAGGGCAGAAAATGTCCTACCAGAGCAAGCATTGATTCATCCTACGTCTTCCACATCCCCAACCTCAAAGGGGGAGCAACGTCCTTCGGTCGATATGCAAGTATTGAATGAACTGCGTGCATTAGGAGGCGATGATGATCCAAACTTTTTAGCAACCGTGATTGAGCAATTTCTCTCAGACATTCCTCGACATCTTGCTGGTATCCGAAAGGCTATTGAAGATCACGACGCTGAAAGTCTCATGAAGGCCGCCCATGCATTCAAAGGCAGCTGTCGAAATGTCGGAGCCAAACCATTAGCTGACGCCTGTTTTATACTGGAACAATTAGGGCGAGAAGGAAAAACGGAAGATTCATTGCCGATTTTCACACAACTCGAAGCTGAAGAATCTCGGGTAGAATTGATATTGCAAACCGAAATTCACGCAAAGATATCCTCCTAACTATTTGACTTTCTCTCTATCAGAAATTCCCATATTACTCATTTCTGATTTTTGACAAGAACATTGTCAATCAACCTGACTTTTCCCAGACGAACAGCCCCGAGTAAGACCATCCTCCCCTGAGCACGTTGAAGTGGCTCAAGCGTTTCGGCATGACAAACAGCAAGATAATCAATTTTGGCTTTTGAAGCCTTCTGGACATACGACTGCATCAATGCCTCGACTGACGCACTAGATTTTTCTCCATCGCGAATTGACGAAGCCCCCAGGTGCAAAGCGTGATAGAGAACTGGGGCCGTTCGACGTGCCAATGAAGATAAGTATCCATTGCGTGAACTCAAAGCGAGTCCGTCTGACTCTCGTATGGTGGGACACATGACCATGTCAACGCCCTGATGAAGATCTCTCACCATTTGCTTGATGATACAAAATTGCTGGTAATCCTTCTGTCCAAAATATACGCGATGAGGTCTCACAAGATTGAAGAGCTTGGTCACAACAGTGGTGACCCCTTGAAAATGCGTACGACGATGAGCACCTTCCCAATGTTGTCCTAACCGGCTCACTGTGACCGATGATTGAAAATCCGGAGGGTAAAATTCTTTTCGCGACGGAAGAAATACAACATCAACGCCCTCTTTGCGACAGAGCGCAAGATCAGTCTGTCGAGGACGAGGATATTCGCCGAGATCTTCAGTTGGACCAAATTGAAGTGGATTGACAAAAATACTGACGACGACCGTCTCACAAGATCGTCGGGCTCGCTGCATGAGAGACTGATGTCCAATGTGGAAAGCTCCCATCGTCGGCACAAAGCCAAGCCCCAAGCGTTCAGAAGAGTGTCTCTTTCTCCATAGCCGAAGCCCACGGACTGTTCGAATAATTTTCATCCCGTACGAAAATAGAAATGAATAGTTGCGAGACACCTTATGTGTTCATGCAGCAAGTACGTCGCACCAACATTAGGAGGATGGGGGCTGAGTGCAAGTCGGACGGTTCCCATAGCGAGAACCGGGAATCACCGTTAACTTGCGCACCTCATGGGAATCATCAAGTTCGTGAAGCAATGTGTTGACCGATCGCTTGAACACCGGATGATTCCACTTCGGATCAAGTTCGACTAACGGCTCAAGGACAAACCGACGAAGATGAAGCCGCGGATGAGGAACGCTGAGATCAGGCTCATCAACGATCTGTTGCCCATAAAATAAAATATCGAAATCCATGGTCCGCGGCCCAGCTCGATGGGCAGAATCGCGTCCTAACGCCTTTTCCGTTTCCTGACAGATCTCAAATAATGTTCGAACCGAAAGCGAGGTCTCCAGCTTGACCGCCCCGTTATAAAACCAAGTATCCCCTAAACAACTATCAGGATCCACCGGCCGCGTCTCGTAATACGAGGACACCGCACACACGTGTGATTGCGGGAGCAATCCCATTAATGTAATGGCACGATCACATAAATCTTGGCGATCGCCATCGTTGGACCCAAATCCAATAAAGACAATTTCAGAAATTATTCCACCTCATCTTTTTATGCCATTCTTAGAATAGTCATGGTACGTGCTCTACCATCCAACTTTTTTGATCCGTTCAACAGCCTCAGACAAACGCTCTTTTGGCGTTGTGACCGTCATTCGAATATATCCTTCCCCCGGCTCACCAAATCCATTACCTGGAGTGGTGACAATGCCTGCTTGCTCTATTAAATGCGCGGTAAATGAAGCCGACGTGAACCCTTTTGGGACTTCAATCCATACATAAAAAGCCGCAGAGGGATTATCAAGCGTGAGACCAAGGCCCTGGAGACCGGGAACGAGGACATCGCGGCGTTCCTGATAAATTGCTCGTAGGCCGTCGGTCAATTGATCATCAGACTCCAGTGCGGTAATCCCCGCCTCTTGAATCGCCTGAAAAACACCGGAATCAATGTTGGTTTTCACTTTCCCTAATCCACCAATAACATCTTTATTGCCCACCGCAAACCCAATCCGCCAACCAGTCATATTAAAGGTTTTCGAGAGAGAATGAAATTCAATCCCCACCTCTTTGGCTCCATCGGCTTCGAGAAAACTTGGAGGACGTTTACCATCATAATAAATCTCCGTATAGGCCGCATCATGGCACACAATTATGTGATGCTCACGCGCAAAATCGACAACACGTTGAAAGAACGCCTTATCAGCCACAACAGAGGTGGGATTGTTCGGAGAATTCAAAAACATCAGTTTTGCTTTCTGAGCGACATCGTTTGGAATTGCGTCTAAGTCTGGGAGAAATCCATGTTGCTTCACCAGCGGCATAAAATATGGCGTCCCGCCAGCAAAACTGGTAGCCACGGGATACACCGGGTAACCGGGGCTCGGAATCAGCACCACATCACCTGGATTAATGAATGCCAGCGGTACATGCCCAATGCCTTCCTTCGATCCAATTAACGTCACCACTTCTGACGCGGGGTTGGCCTGTACGCCGAACCGCCGCTGATACCAATTAGCCACAGCGGTACGAAACGACAACATGCCGTCATAAGACGGATATTGATGATGCTTTGGGTTGTCGACCGCTTGCTTGAGTCTCTCAATGATTAGGTTTGGTGTTGGGAGATCTGGGTCACCGATCCCAAGATTGATGATATCCAATCCTCTGTCGATCGCCTTTCGTTTCATTTCATCTATCGCCGCAAACAAGTAAGGCGGCAATGTTCGAATACGATCAGCATACGTGATAGGAAATCCACCCATAAATTCTAGCTCCTTTCTTATACTCAGAAATAATATGAAGCGTATCTCGTCATTCGTGTCTTACAGAGAAAACCAACGTTGATCGTCGCTCGTATCTTGTGTGAAGAAAAACGTTCCGATCTTTTTTACGAGCGACGCTTCGCACTTGCGCACTGGAGCGTTCCAGCGCACAGGCACGAGTAACGAACCAGGGAACGCCGCTGGCCGACTTTTTCAACGCTCCTTGAAGCGCTCACGTTACTTCAGCCTAAGGGAAGTAATCAAGGATAGGACATCAGGAGTCTCAGCTACCCTGAATAAATTGGTGAAGGATTTTCAGAAAGCATCCGGCGTGAGGTAGGAAATGAGCTTATCAGCACAAGCATGTAATTGAGGGAATGCCGAACTGACGTTGGCCAGGAGGGTCTCCGGCGAACAACCGCAACGAACCACATCCGCCGAACATTCTTGACACAAACTCTGCGCCCCTTCCATGTCCAATTCAAGGTGAAACAACAGGGCATAAACGTTTGTTCCATAGCGATACGCCTGGACGGGAAACTGTTCTGACGTGGCAAGAAGGACCGTATTGGCAGGTAACTCAAACCCATCTCCGTGCCATTGCCATACATCAAATTGACGTGGCATGAATTGAAAAACTGAATCACGCTCCCCATCAATACTTAAGGTCACCGGCAACAGTCCGATTTCAAAGTTTGGACTTGGCGTGACTGATGTCCCTAATGTCTGCGTAAGCAACTGCGACCCCAAACACACTCCGATAATAGGAATATTTTTGGATAAGGCCGATCGAATAAAGACCCGTTCCTCAGCAAGCCATGGCTCTGAGCCATTGACTGACATGGGTCCACCCATCACCAATAAAAAATCGCCGAGGGCAGAGGGCAGCCCATCTCGAGGCACAAGTTGTTGACGGACTTCATACCCACGCTGTTCAAGAAAAGGCTTGAAGACACCTGGTCCCTCAAACGGCACATGCATGAGACAATGCGCAACTCTCAATGAGGGCCTTTCCATGAGGTGTTGCCGTAACAACTCGATTGAGCGAGAATTCTCGTCACTCTCAAGTCACATTTACAGATAATAGGCTAATTTTTGGTGAGAAGGCCGCACGAAGCGGCAGATTACTTGACAGAGACAGCCGGTATGGCATGTCCATTTTTTTGATTGACGCATTCGACGAGATGCCAAAACCGGAGAGGATTGACTTTTTTCTTCCGTTCAACAACTAGAGTCGTCCCCTCTAATACCGTGTTGAGTGATAAATCTGTTCGGAACCCCATATGCTTGCAGAGCGGCGAGATCATCTTTTCAACGGCTGCAATGACTTTATTTCCGTTGCTAAAGTGATTCAACATAATAATGCGACCACCGGGTTTGCAGACACGAATCATTTCACGAATGACTTTCCGATAATCAGGAACAGCGGTCACGACATAGGCGGCCATGACGAGATCAAACGAATCATTCTCCAATTCCATCTGTGCGGCATCCATACGACGCAGCGTCACATGATCCAACTGGTGCGTGAGAATTCGTTTCCGAGCTTTCTCCAACATCCCTTCAGAGAAATCGATACCCAGAATCTCGCAGTGCCGAGGATATAACGGCAGG
This sequence comes from Nitrospirales bacterium, assembly GCA_021603905.1. Lineage (GTDB taxonomy): Bacteria > Nitrospirota > Nitrospiria > Nitrospirales > UBA8639 > JAGQKC01. The sequence continues at coordinate 4,282 of BQIU01000056.1, read as the reverse complement.
GCTTCGCCAGTCCCGACACCGACTTCTAGCACTCGGTCCCCTGGCTGAACCGGTAAACCACGCACAGCAGACTCTCGTGACTGCTGAACGACTCGCCCGAAGGTTTGATCATACATCCCAGCATAATTCGTATATACCCGCTCAACCTTATCGAGGTCCATATACCCTCCCAGAGACGCTTTCACTGATTCGTTCACACGCATTTGATGAATTAAGTATGAATTACATTAAAGCTATGACATGAATAAGAATTGTGGATGGGGATCTTTTGGGTTAGGCGGGATACCCGGATGCTGGCGCCGTAGTCGGGACGGCCCACCTCCGCATGACTAGGCCTAATCTACCCAACTTTCTGCTTAGAGTCAACTGGTCATCTCGTTTCTTTCTGAAATGAGGCTTCACCCCAGTCATCAAAAAAATAATTGCCTGGGGTAGGCCAACCGATTAAGGTCCCCATCGCTAGGGATTGCAATGACTGATCCGGTTTTCTACAATCCGTGCTTTCATTCGTTCTTATCTTGCCTTTTTCTTTGGAAATAGGCCTGATGTTAAGGAGGATTGTCATGCAGGCCCAACGCTCATTCGCTGTGAAGCTTTTTGTTTGTATCATGATCACCATGTCGTGCCTTTTTTGGGATACGACGTTCAATCACGCGAACGCCATTGATATTGATCTCACCATGGAACAAGCCAACCGCGCCTTAGCTGACGGGCGAGGGTCAATGGAAAAAGCGGAGAACGTCGAAGACGTGGCGACGATCATGAAATCCGCTGAACAGGGGATTCGCGTTGGAGCTGATCCAGAGAAAAATCCTTGTGGTCCTCATGCCATTATGCGCACTCGTTATTATTGGCTAGAATACTTTGGTCGTCGGGAAGCTGCAGAATCTAAACGACAGAAGAAATCTGTTCGTATGCCGGAAGAAAAAATTCAGGAAATATTACAGATGCCATATTTGGAAGTTGAAGTTCGACTCTGTGGCGACGAAGAGTTTTTTGCTGAAGGCGTCGACATCGCATTACAGCAAGGGTCAGCCATGGCCCGTCCTGTGGATGTTGGAGCCGCTGAACGTGGCAAGAAAAACCCTGGAGATATCCCAAGCTACCGATCTCGCTTCACGGCAAGATTTGCCTATGCCGATTTTGACCCCAAAGCGGCCAGCACTTTAGCCGTCTTCTTCCCAGATGGAAAGCTGATCAATATCGAAGCTGATCTTGCCAAGATTCGTTAAACTCTTGGCGCGTCTCTCGTGAATCGTCGTTCGTATCTCGCATTCAGAGTCTTCAAACATTTCCTCTACGCTTCACGAAATATGATTCACTCTTCACTATTTAATTCCGCCATTTTCAACGTATACAAATGATGATAGAGTCCTTGCTGCTCAAGTAGCTCAGCATGCGGCCCTTCCTCAACAATATGTCCATGATTGAGGACAAAAATTCGATCGGCGGTTTGAACGGTCGTTAAGCGATGGGCAATGATGACGGTGGTTCGGCCAACCATCAAATTATTGAGAGCTGCCTGTACCAATGTTTCCGACTGACTGTCCAAGGCCGAAGTCGCCTCATCCATAATTAAGATTCGTGGGTTTTTCAAAAATGCTCTCGCAATCGCAATCCGTTGACGCTGACCTCCGGAAAGGTTGACGCCTTTTTCGCCAACAAGCGTTTGATAACCATCAGGGAGAGAGAGAATAAACTCGTGAGCATGAGCCCCCAGGCTCGCGGCATAGACTTCATCTTCGCCTGCCTCGGAACGTCCATACCGAATGTTCTCAAGAATCGTATCACCAAACAGAATGTTTTCTTGAGGCACCAAGGCAATTTGACGATAGAAACTATCCAATCGAACAGAACGGAGATCGTAGCCATCGACAAAAACCGCTCCGGCCGTTGGATCGTAAAACCGATGCAGAAGATTAATAATGGTCGTCTTCCCTGCCCCAGTTGGTCCGACGACGGCCACACGTTCCCCAGGTTGAACCTCAAACGTGACAGAGGACAACACCTCCTGCCGAGGATCATAGGCAAATCGAACCTGCTCAAAGCGTATACGTCCCTGTATCTCCGGTAACGTGATCGCCTCGGGCACATCATAGATTTCCGGCTGAGCATCAAGAATTTCAAAGACACGCGCCATGGCCCCTTGGGACTCTTTCAATTGTGCAAACACGCGAGCAACAGAACCGAAAGGTCCAATCAGAATTCCGGCAAATAAGACAAAGGCAAACAGATCTCCGGGAGACATGGCCCCTTCGATGACTTGCTTCCCGCCATACCAGAGAACGGCAACTGCGGTAGCCAGTGTCAGCAACGTAATCACGGGAATAAACACTGAGAGAATGGCCGTACGTCGTAAGGTCGTGTCCATCAGGCTCATGACGCCAGACCGGAATCGTTTTTCTTCACGATCAGTCTGAACATAGGACTTCACAATGCGGATTCCCGATACGACTTCCTCAATGAGCGTCGTCAATTCTGCCGTACGATCCTGAATTTGAGTTGACAATGACTTAAGACGTCGACCAAACAAGCGGGCCACAATCGCCAGCAATGGCAATAGGAGAAGAATTAATCCGCACAAGCGCCAATTCATCACCAACAAGAATCCGACTCCTCCGATTACCGTCACGAAATGCTTTGCGGTATCAATAGGCGTATCCGTTAATGTCGACTGAATAACACCCACATCATTCATGAGACGGGAGACAATCTCTCCAGTTCGCCGCTTGGAAAAAAACCCCAAAGAGAGTCGTTGGAAGTGGGCAAATAAATGGGTTCGAAAGTCACAAATGATCTGTTGAGAGACTCGAGATGTTAAATAACTATGCCCCATAGAGAGCACGCTCTGCCCAAGCATAAACCCAAGAAACATCCAGATAGTCGTGGTCAACTGAGGGAGATTACGCTGAACGGTAATAAGGTCCCACACATTTCCTGCATAGCGTATGAGCAGCAGGTTCAGAGCCGCAACACCCATGACCAGTAAGGCCGAGAGAGCCATCTGACCGAGATATGGTCGAAGAAATGGGAAAAAACGAGAAAACGTTGCCATTAATCGTTAGGGTCCTTTAAATAAATTTTAAACGTAAAATACGAAGGTGAGAAATGTGGAAGATTTAGAGCTGTCAAGTGAGAGACGCGAGGAATAGGAGTAAAGGTGAGGCTAGGACACGGTCAATGTGTACGTTTTTGCTCTTGATGCTTTGTCCTGACTTAGTCCTGGTGAATGAGTCTTACCTGTTTTAATTACCAGTGCCCTAGTCAGTCTAATTGCGTGACGGACTCGATCATGTTCTTATTCAACGCCACAAAGTCCGCATGTTCCGTGTCGTTCACCACAACTTCAGTCAAATTGATAAACAACACAGATTCGTCATTAAATACATCCGAAATCCTGTTGCGCATTGGAGGAATCAGTAGACTCCCAACGTAGGTATTGAGAGAAGAACGAATTCGAATACGCGCTTTTTTTCCCTGAGTCATGCACACCTATGGCTCAGTTAGAGAGCCGTTAATTACGACGACGTGCGAACTTCATTCGACGACGGAGTTTTTTATGCTTATGCTTTCGCATTTTTTTTCTCCGTTTTTTGACGACACTTGCCATAAACCTGATTCCTTACACCTTCATGTGTGGGACGAATATATCAATCCTATCAAAAATGCCGCTAACAGCAAGAACAGCACACCGCTACGACATGGTAGGCACGGTAAGTATCACAGGGCTATAAAAGGTGTCAAGATAATGGTGGAATATGTGGACTCAAACGACACTCATAGAGCCGTGACCATTTAAAGATTGTACTTGACCTATTCTCTTGCAAACTCGCTATAATGGGCTGTGGATTGGCGACACATCATGATGTCATTGGCGATTACTGTTGTCGCATTCAGCCACGCCGGAATTCTTACCAGCTGTTCGTCCGATCCTCCGCGTTATCCAGAAAGCCATGCCAGATTCGAACGAATTGTGGAAGCCGTGAACACGCTTCAGCAAGCCTATGTGGCTCAGGACCAGGAAGCCACGAAAGACCTTCTCCTCCCGCTCGAGTCCTTGAATACGTGGGAGCAGGGAATCCAGCGAGACTTTCAGACCTATTCCGATATTGCCTTAGATCTTTCGATTGATCGGATGGTTATTGACGGCGACCTCATTTCAGTCCAGGTCTCTTGGTTGGGGGAATGGAAAGAAACACCCGAAGCACAGGCCATAAAAGCCCGAGGTCATGGAACGCTCCACTGGAGTGGAACCCATGTCATCCTTCTCACCGGCGTGGAA
>BQIU01000055.1 GCA_021603905.1 Nitrospirales bacterium | reverse complement strand
GGAAACGGGAACAGGGAAAGAATTGATCGCACGGGCTCTGCATCATCTGAGTTCCCGGAAGGACGGGGCTTTTGTCAAACTGAATTGTGCGGCCATTCCAACGGGTCTATTGGAAAGTGAATTATTTGGTCATGAAAAAGGGGCGTTTACTGGAGCCATTGCACAAAAGGCCGGGAGATTTGAACTCGCCAATCGGGGAACGATCTTTTTAGATGAAGTGGGAGAGATTCCTCTAGAACTGCAATCCAAATTATTGCGGGTCCTCCAAGAACAGGAATTTGAGCGGCTGGGGAGTACTCGCACGATTCGAGTCGATGTCCGGCTAGTGGCTGCCACTAACCGCGACTTACTCAATATGGTTGAAGCTGGACAATTTAGAAATGATTTATATTACCGATTGAACGTCTTCCCCATTACGGTTCCGGCACTTCGGTCACGTCCTGTCGATATTCCCATTCTGGTACGCTATTTTACCCAACGCTATGCGCGGCGTATGAAAAAAACGATCGAAACGATTCCTGCCAAGGCAATGGACACCCTCTCTCACTATCATTGGCCTGGGAATATTCGTGAGTTGGAAAATCTGATCGAACGGGCTGTGATTCTTTCGCCAGGGACCGTGCTCTCGCTTCCATTAACCGAACTCAGAAGTGCCCCACACCTGGTCGTCTCCTCTCCACAACCTAAGTCCACGTTAGAAGGTGTTGAGCGTGACCACATTTTACAGGTTCTTCGTGAAACCAAATGGGTCATTGGTGGTTCATCCGGAGCCGCTATGCGATTAGGGATGAAACGGACAACCCTGATTTCTAAAATGAAAAAGCTTAGTATTTCCCGCCCGTCTTAGAGCCGATTCAATAAATTTCCAATGGTTGGAGTCGTGAATTCCGCTGGGTTACTTGAATACCTAAAATGGTGACATCTAAAGGATACCGTCGTCACGGTAGATTGCCCATCAGTTACGCTTGGTCTTTGCCCGATAGTATTCAAGGGTTGGCTCGCCTGGAAATTTTATCATTCGCTATAATGTCGCCTTTTCATCACTCGTCGACATATCGTCACGTCTGATTTCGACACACCGCCTCATCCTTCTCTTCTGTCTCTTCTGTTCAGAAAAATCTATAACCGAATTCAAGGGATATGAGTAGTTGTGATATGTACTTGTGGTGGCATGGTTTATGCCATGTTCTATGACAAGAATGATTACTATTCAGGCAGAACATTCATAGACCAATATTCAATTAGGAGACAGAATTATGAAAGGATTTCATCCTCAGACCTATGCTCTCATGCGTATCGTGGTTGGATTTCTATTTATATGGCATGGAACGCAGAAGCTATTTGGATTTCCGACAGCCATGCCTATGGAAGTCCCTGGCTTTATCATTTACGTGGCTGGACCAATTGAATTAATTGGCGGGTTTCTTGTCATGATTGGGCTGTTTACGCGGTGGACGGCTTTTCTGTGTAGCGGTCTCATGGCTGCAGCCTATTGGATGGCTCATGGCACGAAAGCGTTATTTCCTCTCTTGAATGGAGGAGAGCTCGCCGCCCTGTATTGTTTTGTCTTTCTCTTCATTTCTGCTCAAGGGTCCGGCATCTGGAGTGTGGACGGTTCCAGGGAAAGTGTCTAAATGATGGAGACTTCTCGAATACACAAAAATGCACTCCTTGGTCATCAAGGAACGGAAGGAAAGTTCAACGATCAGACAACGGAGGACATGATGAATTCTATGATGGAGGGTCACATGTTAGGGATAATAAATCAGCGTAAGACCTTCTCATTGACGCCGTTACAATTTGTTACAAACTTTTACGATTGTGAAAGGTATGACGCATATTTAGGTGTTACAGTGTCTCGTGAGCCTGGCAACAAACAAAAACATTGATGACAGAAATCAGAACTCAAAAGATTCCAATCTTATTCAATCACTGTGGAATCTACATTCACCTATCTCATTCTAACAAGGAGGCAGTCATGAATCGTCAGTTGAGTCTTTACTTTATTGCATCATCAGTGCTTGTGGGGATGTTGTGTGTTCTTCCGAGTGTCGGACTGGCGGATATGTCTGATAAGGGACACGGAAAAGAGCATGAATATGCGACAAAATCTTATCATGGGAAAATGAAACATGGGAAGGGAAGACACGAAGTTTCCTGTTGGACAGAGACACTGACCGAAGAGCAGAAAAGCAAAGCCACCAAAATGCGGTTAGAGTACAAGAAAGTCAAATTTCTAGTAAAGGCCAAAATAAAAGTCAAAAAGGTCGAATTGGCTACCCTTGTCACTCAAGACAGTCCTGACCAAAGTGCCATTGAGCAGAAAATTGAAGAGCTTCTGAAATTAAAAAAGGAAAAACTACAAAAGAAGTATGCCTATAAGGTCGCCTTGCGGAGCCTGTTGACTCCAGAACAGCGGGTATACTTTGACATGCAAATGCTTAAAAAGGCCGTACACGGCAAAAAGCATGGAGGGAAAAAGAGCTATGGACACAAGAAAGGGCATCGGTATCGGTAAATTGATTGATGCGAGAAGCGACGCCAATTGATTGGGTGGATTTGATCGCTTGTCCTAACGAAATTCATTGTTTGTCTCGATACCAAAGAGTCATAAGGACTGAGACAGAACCCTGCTATAGTCTTGAACCCAGGCGGGATGCCAAGAATGACTTCCCGCATGGATTCGGAGCACATAGGAAGTCAAAGTCGACGATGTTTTCTCACTCATTATAAAAGAGAAAGTTCTGAACCCTAAGCTGAATCTTCACCGTTATGCCGTATCGGTTTTCGATGAGTTTCCAGGTGATCGCGTTGAGAATTCTATAACTTCATAGATGAGAGTGAGGCTCCGAGTTCTATACAAATTATTAACTTACTAGAAATATTTATTCGGTAAAGGAGAGATCCCCATGAGTATTAAAACCCAAGTACAAGCCGTGATCGATGGTATTTTAGCTGGGAAGCTTCTGGAAACGTTTGACGAATATTATGCGGATAACGTTGTGATGAGTGATAATCGAACCGATGAACGCGTTGGAAAGGCGGCGAATCGAGAACATGAGCAGAAATTTATTGGCAATGTTCAGGAATTTCATGGAGCACAGGTCGGACGGACGCTGGTGGATGGGGATCATGCCGCCGTCGAATGGACATTTGATCTTACCTTTAAAGGGGGGAACCGCGTGACGATGCAACAGGTGGCTGTTCAAACCTGGAAAGATGGGAAAGTTATACGAGAAGATTTCTATCATGGCTAAAGAGATTTTGGTCTCTCAACGGAGAAGACGCCGACAATTCCTTGCAAGCATATCGGATATTTACCAATGATGATATTCATTCCTGCAAGGGGAAATTAGAAGATGATCTCAGAAATAATTAATATATTTTGCTGTTCGTCTTTCTTGTGGCGATTTTCCCGTCATGGGCTTGGTGTGGGTGTCGTGAACGAAAAAGTTTATGCCGTCAGTGGGGGATAATCTTGCTGGCGGTGGTGGCATCCATAAGGATTTAATGTATACAGAAATTTATACCCCATAAGTAAGGCATGCCAATTTCATGGAGGAAAGGGCGATGTTTCTTTCACAAGCTGGAGGCGAAGCAAATAAGCATTTCATCTTTAGGCCCATGCAACTATGGTAGCGTTTTGGATGGTTCATGGAACTAAGGGCCTGCTCTCACTCGAAAATGGTGGTGAACTTGCAGCTTTGTATTGCTTTGTGTTTTCATTCATTTCCGCTCAGGGTTCAGATCGCTGGCGCGTGGACAAGTTTATGGTGTATGCCTAACGATTGAGCGTAATCAGGACGGAACATAACTGCACTCGTTTCTAGAGAAACAGAATGTACATTCAACAATCCTAAAGGGAGGAAGTCAGTCATGAATAGTAAGATGAATCTTAATCTCGTTGCCGTGTCGGTTTTTATGGGTTTCATGTTCATTATGGCAGGTGTTGGACAAGCAGACAGCGTTAGCGAGGGACATCGGAAGGTCTCTGGTGTGGTGGCCACGATAAAAGGTGACATCGTGACAGTGGAAACCTCTTCAGGCAATGTGCCTCTTAATCAGAAAAACGCCAAGCAACATGGTCATGCAGAATATAAGGTTGGCGATGAAGTAACCCTCGTCATGGACGAGAACAATACGGTTATCGAAGCTCACCACAAGGGTGAAGAAGGCCATCATCACTTCTATACCGGAAAATTAGTCCATATGGGGAAAATGGATAAACACATTAAGTTGGAGACATCTGAAGGTGAAAAAACTTTTCCTTTAGATCGATTAGAAATCAAAACCAAAAATATTGAAGAAGGAACGGTCGTCACGGTTGAAGTGAATGAAGGCGGCAAGGTCATCGACTTGCATCGTGGTGAGCATGAAGAGGGGAAACACTAAGAATGCTCATAGTGTTATCCAGAGACTGAAACGATAAAATTTGTACTATCCGTGACTAACCTGATCCCCTCGATCTCCTATCCAATTGATGGGCAGATCGAGGGGATTTTTATTGCAGACTAGGGGCATCGTAGAAGATGACACAGACGAATATCGAGTATCGTTCAGAACATGCATAGATCGCAGATAGCTTGTAACGCTCGAATCTATTTCATCACTATCTGACAGATCGGGAACCCGCGATGGATCAGGCAAGAACCTATATTAAAAGTCTTTTGATGGAATGGCTGAACGCCACCATCCCAGAGTATTCAACCCTCTTGTACACCGCCGCAATTTTGATGTGGATCGCTATCATCTCACTGGCTATTCACTTGATTTTGCATCGAGTGGTTCTGAAATGGGTAGCGAAGCGGGCCATGAATGCCCGCCAGCTATGGCGCCACATACTATTTGAGAGCAAGCTCTATAACCGGCTTGCGTTCACGCTGCAGGGAGTCATTTTTCATATTCAGGCAGGTCTCTGGCTGAGCTCTGAGTCAGTATTATTGCCGCTTGTTGAGACGGCATCTGATTTTTGGATCATGCTGTATGGCCTGTTGTCGTTCTTTTCTTTGCTTGATGCTGTGCTGCGTATATCTCAACAAAAGCCAGCCATGAACGCGTTCCCGCTACGGGGAGTCATTCAGAGTGTGAAGCTTCTTTCCGCCGTACTCATCGTCCTGCTCGTTATCTCGATCCTCATGGGGAAGTCGCCGTTGATTCTGCTCAGTGGCCTGGGAGCGATTTCTGCGGTGATGATGCTAGTATTTAAGGATCCGATCCTTGGACTCGTGGCCGGTATTCAGCTCTCGGTAAATGATATGCTCCGGGTGGGGGACTGGCTGGAAATGTCCCAATATGGCGCGGATGGGGATGTGATTGATATCGGCTTGACTACCGTCAAGGTGCGTAACTGGGACAAGACAATCACCACCATTCCTACCTATGCGTTAATCGCCAATTCTTTTAAAAACTGGCGTGGCATGTCTGAGTCCGGTGGACGTCGCATTAAACGCAGTCTCCTGCTGGATACCAGCAGCATACGATTTCTGCTCGAAGAAGACATGCAACGGCTCCGCAAGTCATCTTTATTGTCTCCATACCTGGATGGAAAATTCCAGGAAATTTGTCGCTATAACGATGAGGCCCGCGTAGACTTGTCTGCTCTGATCAATGGCCGGCGGCTCACCAATCTCGGGACGTTTCGCGCATACTTGACCGTCTATCTCAAGGCGCATCCACGGGTTCACCAGCAATTGACTTTGATGGTACGCCAGAAGGACCCCGATCCTAACGGACTCCCACTGGAGATCTATGTCTTTACCAAGACCACTGACTGGATTGACTACGAAGGCATACAGGCTGACATCTTTGACCATATCTTCGCCGTCTTGACTGAATTCGATTTGCGCGCGCATCAGGCGCCCTCCGGTCTTGATATGCGTTCTCTCGGACAGTCGCAGTCAGGTAGACAATTTGATCCACTGCGCCACAGTGCCATGCGGACAGGTCAGGAGCCGTAAGTCGTCTTGATTGTGAGCTGTTCCTTACGAAGCTCTTGACTGAAATGCCTGGCAGTCTCATGGTATGTCCGTTAGAAATATCTAAAGTATTGTGGCCTTGAAGCACTCGACATCGTTGTGATTTTTAGAGAAGGGCTCTGATTAGACTTTCACTGTCAGGGTTGATCAGCGTTCATGTATCGTTTGGATAGATAATTTATGGAACAAGTCGAAGCCCTACAGCCTGCAATTTTGTTGCTCTTTGTCGGCATTGTGTCGATCGTCTTGATGCGGTCATTACATATGAGTCCCATTGTGGGCTATCTGCTTGCTGGGATGATCATTGGTCCGTATGGATTCGGACTGATTCACGAAAGCGGGACGACTCATTTGCTCGCGGAGCTTGGTGTCGTATTTCTGTTATTCGATATTGGATTGCACTTTTCACTTGCACACCTCTGGGCGTCGCGTCGCGATATCCTTGGTCTCGGACCCTTGCAGATGATCTTGTGTACGGCTGTGTTGGCAACGATCTTCGCATTGACCAGCAATCTCTCAACGGAATATGCGATTCTCGTCGGCGCGGCTCTGGCCCTGTCTTCGACGGCTGTGGCGGTTCAAACGTTAAGCGAATATGATCAATCTCGTTGTCCTGTCGGACAATCCGCAATTTCCGTTCTTATTCTTCAAGACATCTGCGCCATTTTCTTACTTATTCTGGCTAGCTCCCTGGGTGTTCACGATGCATCGTTAGGCAGTGCCTTGGCCGGCGCCGTGGCGAAGAGTGTCATGGCATTCATGGCTGCAATTGTATTGGGTCGATTTGTGATCAGTCCACTGTTTTCGCATCTCTCAAAGACCAAACGTGAAGAAATTTTTACGGCATTCGCACTCCTAATTGTCCTTGCGACAGCCGGGGCAACCGGAGCCGTCGGTCTCTCGTTGACCCTTGGTGCATTTTTAGGTGGCATGATTATTTCGGAAACACCCTTCAGACATCTTGTGCAAACAGAGATGAAGCCCTTTCGAGGACTGCTCTTGGGATTTTTCTTTATCACGGTTGGCATGTCATTAGATACGACCGTACTTGTCGACAACTGGATGACCGTGCTGTTGGTGCTTTCAGTCTTGATAGGGACGAAGACTCTGTTGGTGCAATTGTCGGCATGGCTTATGGGAACTCCGCTAAAGACGGCCATCCAACTTGGGTTTTTACTCTCACAAGGCAGTGAGTTTGCCTTTGTTTTGATAGCTGTGCCTGCCGTAGCGGGGGGAGTGGGTCCAGATTTTTCTTCAATTCTAATCATGGCGATAGCTGGAAGCATGGTCCTGACTCCACCCCTTGTCGCTTTGGGTCATTGGGCTGCCGAGCGAATGGCCAATAAAGATTTGATGCAAGTGTTGGATCAAGATGTGAATGAAAACAAAGGACCAGCCCAAGTCATTATTCTCGGTATGACTGACGAGGGGCGCCGGGTGGTTGATGCTCTGGAGGCTCATGGAATTTCCTATCGGGCATTTGATTTCGACCATCAACGGTTTGTCAATGCACGTACCGATGGGTATCCCGTGGCCTTCGGGGATTTAGCGGATTTACGTTTGGCGGAAACCATCGAGATCGCGCAGGCTGGAGTTCTGGTGATTACCGTTGCTCGATATGAAATTTCAAAAGAGCTGACACCAATCGTCCAGACACGCTATCCGAATTTAAGGCGGTTGGTCTCGGTGGAAACGGATGAAGAGCGAAAAAAGTTTGGTTTACTTGGAATGAATGCTGTCGTGACCCGGAGTTTTCCAAAAGGGATTGATTTAGCCGAAGCGGTATTGTCTGACCAGGCCGTGCCAGGCCATAAAATTTCCCAGTGGATTCGCCGTCAACAGGAACAGGCATTTGAGACGATGTCTCCAGCTGAGGTTGTGAATGTGCCAGCATGAGTGTTGTGCGGACACACGGGAGCGTCACAAGTAGTTTGTACGTATAAGTCATCTAAGAGTTTGGTTTACTCCTTAATGGTAGAAGTGGGGAAAAGGAGGGCTCGGGACCACAAAGGGAAAAAAAGGAAGAGTGTGTACAAGCCCAACGTTAATTCTAAAGATTCCTCTATGATACCTCGAAGCACATCAACATACTGGTAGGAAGTTTGACGAAACATGGGAAGATACACAGATTTATCAATTAGTATGGTAGTTATGATTAGCAGGATCCAGAGGAGAATATCTCGGGTCCATGGTGCGCCTGCTTGATAAGCCCGCCAAGCGGTTTTCCATTTTCGATGAGGAAACACAAAAAATATCCAGCTTAGCCAGGTTAACCCAAGGCATAAAACCAGAAACCGTTCCTGGAAAGGAATCGATGTATTCCAATATAAAGCCAATTTATCGAGATTCCATCCAAATAGCCAAATGTGGCCATCAAGTTCTCGAAAACCTAATAAGAAGAAGAATATAGATCCGCTGATCCATTCTCGTTTATGATTTGGGGCCTGAACAGTGGAAGCAGCACACCAAACCGATGCCATGAACCAAATTCCAGCACTGATGCGTTCGATTAAATCCCATTCTTGAGTGTACGCATGTGTGACCTCGGGATTCTGAAATGCAAGGAATCCCGGAATACTCACACTGAAGAACAGAACGAGTACTGTGGTTATGCGTGACACGGCTTCCCCTACAGCCAAATGATCGTACAGCTATTGCGGTGGATTCAAAAAGATGGGAACCTATGCGTCAAGAAATTGAGATTTCCGGCGTCAAACAAAATCAGCGATACATACAAAGCTATGCCTGCAAGCAAGAATGCCCCAACCCCAAATTGTCATTCCCTGGCAGCGTTGTGATATCGCAAGAAAAAATGAGTGAGAAAGGAGAGCAATCCAAACAGCCCGACACTCAAAAAGCCCATTGCGAGATAAAAGCAGACAAGCCCCCATCCGGTTATCCGCGGGACAGCATAAGAGGGGTCGAGCAGCCAGGATATGAAAAAAATAGGCAAGCCAATGGAAAAAAGAAATATGAAGCCGTAGACGGGCGGAGGACCAGCAGGTTGAAATTCAATCCTTTTCATGTTGGTACGAATCGTTGAAGACGTTCGGTTTTTTTATTATGTCTTGAAAATTATTCTGACACAACTTGTGTCTTCACCATGCTCCCTGCCTAGGGGTCTAGTCAAATCCGTTGTTTGAATGATGCAGAGGAGAAGGCTTTCGATTTCTCTTATAATTGCAAGCAGATTGAAGAAAGACATGCATTGATCAAAAAAGTAAACGTCCTTTAAGGAAAATGATCAAGTAGGTCAGGTTGGCTCATTAGCCGATTTGATGCCAGTCAGGCTAAGTGAGGATCTATGAAAAGTCGGTGGGATGTGGTCATTCTCGGAGGTGGGTTTGCTGGATTGGCGTGTGCCAAGCGATTAGAGAAATTATGGAAGGCAGAGGCCGCCTATCGAGTTTTGTTAATTAACGCTGAGAATTATTTTGTTTTCCAGCCATTTTTGCCAGAAGTCATTGGAGCGAGTATTGAGCCTCGCCATGTGACGAATCCCATTCGTTTTGTCCTTCGCCATTGTACGCTGATGCGGGCAGAAGTGAAAAAAATCCATCTCAAGGAGCAACACGTCGAAGTTGATTCAACTGACGGTCTTGATGTCAAACACATTGACGCTCAGCAGTTAGTCCTGGCTCTTGGGAGTAGTACCGACCTGCGTGCGGTTCCGGGAATGATGGAGCATGCCCTCTTTTTAAAAACCCTGGCTGACGCCTTATCCCTTCGAGAGCACATTGTCCGTCGTCTTGAAGAAGCGAGTGTGGAGTCACGTGGGGAAATCCGAAAGCGCCTTCTCCATTTTGTCATTGTCGGTGGCGGGTATAGCGGAGTCGAAACCGCTGGTGAGATCTTGGATCTACTATACGAGGCCAGGCGGTTTTATCGAACCTTGGAGCCCACGGAGCTACAAGTTACCTTAGTGCATTCAGGATCTCATTTGCTCCCGGAACTCGGAACAGAACTTGGCGGATTTACCCAACAGACGCTCGAAGAGCGTGGAATGACCGTATTAGTGAATCAGCGTGTGATGTCTGTGAGCAGTGACTATCTTCGCCTGAACGATGGATCGCGTCTTGAAACCCAAAATGTCATTTGCACGATTGGCAATGCGCCGAATCCTGTGCTTGCCGAACTGGAGGGTGAATATGAAAAGGGCAAACTTCTCACGGATGAATGGTTACGAGTGAAAGGATATGAGAATGTCTGGGCCATCGGCGATGGAGCCGCGAATCCTGATGGATATGGGAATCGCTGCGCGCCTACGGCGCAATTTGCGACGCCGTTAGGTAAGCAGGCAGCGGATAATATTGTCGCAACATTTACCACTGCATCGCTTCGCCCTTTTCGATTCAAGATGCTCGGGCAGATGGCCACGATAGGACACCATAAAGGGGTCTGTTCGATTCTTGGATTTCATTTCAGTGGATTTTTCGCTTGGTGGCTGACGCGGACGGTTCATCTTTTAAAGCTGCCGGGTATTGACCGAAAGCTTCGTGTGGTGATCGATTGGACCTTCGAGTTGTTTTTTCCTCCAGACCTTAATTACTGGGATCTAAGGAAAACACAAAAAATGGCGAGAGTTCATCTTGAACCCGGTGACGTCGTCTTTCATCAAGGCGAGCGCGGCAAGGCATTTTACATTGTGGAAGAAGGGATTCTCGAGGCGACGAGATATGATGCCGATGGAAAAGTGTTATGGACTGATGAGGTTATTCAAGGTGAGCATTTTGGCGAAGGCTCGTTTCTTCATGGTGTTGTGCGTCGGGTCACCGTGACGGCGAAGACTTCAGTGACCCTAGTGGTCTTTGCTTCAAAGGAGTTTAAACTCTTTGTCGATTTGTTCCAGTCATTACAGCAATTACTCAACGACACGGCGATGCGAGGACCCTTAGAAGAAGTGCTGAATCCTGAGGTTTGGTCCCAAGAACTTCTACAGATGCCAGTGACAGACCTAATGCAAACGTCAATCATCTGTTTGCCAGAGTTGGCGACAATTGGCGAGGCCATTCAGAAATTGGGTCCCAACGTTCCGAGTGTGATCGTTCTTGTTGCTACTAATGGGAAGGTCGCTGGTCTGGTGACGGAAACAGATTTGCATCGAGCGGCAGCTCATCGCCAACCATTTTCTGAAACAGTGAAGAGTATAGCCTCAATGGAGGTACTATGTCTTGAGCATCATCAGGTCGTCCGTGATGCGTTACAGGTGTTTTACATGAAAGACGTCAAGCAGGTTCCTGTGCTCAATGCCGAAGGTTGTCCTGTCGGGCTCTTAAGTTATCTGGATGTGGCGCGAGCACGAATAAAACGTGATCGGGATGCCGGTAATTCGAATCTTCCTGATTGCAGCCCTCCTGCATGATTACACAATGTAGCTCCTAAGCTGGCTTGCTGAAGACTGAATCTATTTTTCCCCCGAGGCATGTCGTCACTTCGTCACCTGTCGATATGTCGTCACTTTTTATTTCGACACTTCGTTTTTCCTTCTCGGCAACTCAAGAAACTCTCTAAGTAAAGCAACCCGTTACCTATTATTCGAGTGCCTTCATGCCTTGGTACGGCTAATGCTATGTCTTATTACAAGATCGAACAACGTTGGTCGTAACATTTGATAGTCAATGGCAACGCAGCGACACAAAGGAGGGCAGAATCATGAAAGCATTTTTTGAAACAGATGATCGATGGTCTGGATTGATTTTGAGAGTTATGTTGGCACTCGTAATTTTTCCTCATGGTGCCCAAAAGCTTTTGGGTTGGTTTGGTGGAAATGGATTTGACGGAACCATGGGATTTTTCACCCAGCAGATGGGGATGCCGTGGCTCATTGCCTTTCTGGTGATTATGGGAGAGTCCGTCGGGGCTCTGGCTATAGCGCTTGGTTTATTTACACGGTTTTCTGCTGCCAGTCTCGGGGTAATTATGCTTGGTGCCGTAGCCATGGTTCATTGGCCGCATGGGCTCTTTATGAATTGGTTTGGCCAGCAAGCGGGGGAGGGGTTTGAATTTCATTTACTTGTCATCGGTATGGCACTCGCATTGGTCGCCAACGGAGGCGGAAAGTGGTCGGTTGACCGTGTAATTGCCAGGTGGGTGTCAGCAAAATCTCCAGAAGAAATTCATGTTCCTCGAGATGTTGCGCCATCTGCAGTCTGAGGCTCTCTAGGGAGAATGAGGATACGCTCTCATGCTGAAGATCACAGTGGACACAGTAGGAAACAAGATGAACGTCAAACTTGAAGGTAGACTTGCAGGCCTATGGGTCACAGAATTAGAGAAAAGTTGGAATGCTATCCGAGCCAAAAATGATACTGAGAGGGCTCGGGTGGATCTCCAGGGAGTCACGTATGTAGATGATTGCGGCAAGCAATTACTGCTACGAATGTATCAACAAGGCGGAACACTCATCGCTTCTGGATGTATGACCAAATCCATTGTAGAAGAGGTCACCGCGAGAGCATTGCAGGATTCAAAACAGAAAAGTGTGACATTGTCTCGAGATGATCTCTAGCCAAACTTATTGACGCTTGATTAATCGTTAGTTTGTTTCCGAAATCACCTGTTGAGAAAAGGAGTTAAATCGTATGAAACATTTCATTGGTATGCTTGTCATGGCCCTCTTCACATCCAACATAGCTTTCGCTAACGACCTTCCTCCAAATACGGCAAAGATCGCGCCTGACGTGTATAGCTATGGGAACCCAGCCAATGGCTATTTTTCCATGTTTATGGTGACCACGGATGGCGTCATCGCAATCGAATCCGTGAGCTCCCAACACGCCGCAGATATGGTCAAAGCCATCAAGGATTTAACAGATAAACCCATTCGATATCTCCTGCACAGCCACAATCATTGGGATCATGCGAGTGGCGGAAAAGTGTTTCGTGATGCCGGAGCTACGCTGATTGCTCATGAGGAAGCCTATACATGGATGAAGGCGAACACAGGCCCAGACATGGTGGTGCCCGACGAAAGTTGGGAAGGAATTCGAAAAGATATTACCCTTGGCGACACCGTCGTTGAATTGCATTATTTGGGCATGAATCACGGACTTGGCATGACGGTGTTTCTCTTACCAAAAGAAAAGATTGCCTACATTGCCGACCTCGTCGTCCCGAATCGAGTTATGTTTAATATTGTGCCAGACTTCAATATTAAAGAATGGGAGCGGTCGCTAAAGGTCATTGCACAAATGGATTTCGACAAAGCAGTCTATTCTCACAACAATAATGCCACACCGCTATTAGGGGGAACCAAGCAAGACGTGAAAAATTATATGGAATTTATTCAGGACTTACGAGGAGCCATTTTTGCGGAATTTAAGAAAGGTACCAATCCGATGATGATTCCGACTGTCGTGCAACTTCCCAAATATAAAGATTGGGCGATGTACAAAGAATGGTTGCCCATGAACGCGTGGCGTATTCTTCTTGATGAATGGATGGGTCCGTTTCCGTGGAGACCGGATAACAAATAAGTCCCGGCGGCTGTTTCACTCGGTGAAAGCAGCAACGTCGAAAACGAGAATGTAGGGTCGTAAGGTGAAGAGGATATGATGAACAACCGGTTCTGCCGGAGATTTGCCAACCCCGTTGACGTTTTTGCTGCTCCCGAAATGACCAGTACCACACCTTATTGACGCTTTCTTAACCGAATGAGGTCAGCAATGGAAAAACCGTCTCAACCCGAAGGGCCTTCACCAGCTCTGTTCTTTCAAACGGTCAATGCCTATCAACAGACTGCAGCACTCAAGACGGCTATTGAGTTAGATTTGTTCACGGCAATTGCCGAAGGCAAACGAACTCCATCGTCCTTGGCACAGCACTGCGAAGCATCGGAACGAGGGATTCGCATGTTAACTGATTTTCTTACCAATGCCGGCTTCCTTAACAAGGAGAATTCTGAATACACATTGACTCCTGAATGCGCCATGTTTCTTGATAGACGGTCACCAGGCTATTTGGGGGGCACCATAGAGTTCTTAGTATCTCCATCTCTCATGGAAGGGTTTAACCAACTCACCACTGCGGTACGAAAAGGTGGAACGGCAGTGAACGATGAAGGCACTATTGAACCTGAACATCCCGAATGGGTGACATTCGCACGTTCAATGGTGCCGTTGATGAAAAACCCGGCGAATTGGATTGCCAATTGGGTGAGTCAGCAGTCGCTCCATATACGAAAAGTCTTAGATGTTGCCGCAAGCCATGGAATTTTTGGAGTAGAAATCGCAAAGAACCTTCCCGAGGCAGAAATCACAGCACTTGATTGGGCAAATGTTCTCACCGTGGCGCAAGAAAATGCTGAGGCTGCAGGCATTCAAGACCGATTCCGTAGACTTCCGGGAAGTGCATTTGACGTCGATCTCGGTCACGGATATGACCTTGTACTTCTGACAAACTTTCTTCACCATTTTGATGTGCCTACGTGTGAAACATTCCTAAAGAAAGTTCATGGCTGTCTGAAGAATGGAGGACGCATGATCACCTTGGAGTTTGTTCCAAATGAGGATAGAATTTCTCCTCCAACCATGGCTGATTTCAGCCTTGTGATGTTGGCCACTACCCCTTCAGGCGATGCCTATACTTTTAGCGAATACGATTGCATGTTTCGCAACGCGGGCTTTAGCCACAGTGAAATGCATGATGTCGCAGCTTCAAATCAGCGGGCGATCATCACTCAGAAATAACGAACTCCCTGGGAAGAAAGGAGGCACCATGAAAGCACAGTACTTGGGACATGTGGTGTTTTATGTGAAAGATATCGAACGTTCATTGAAGTTTTATCGAGACCTCTTGGGGTTTCAAGAAGTCGGTCGAATTTTTCAAGGGAAGGCTGTGGCTTTAACGTCTGGTCGGACTCACCATGAGTTACTGTTGATCGAGGTTGGGGATGCGCCCGGTCCCTCACAGGGGACTCGGCGTGGCCTCTACCATATTGGTATAAAGATTGGGAATAGCCTAGATGAACTTCGTTCTGCGAAGCACGACATAGAGCGTGCAGGAGTAGACATTGCTGGAATGAGTGACCACACTGTTAGCCAAAGTTTGTACCTAAAGGACCCTGATGGAAACGAAGTGGAGTTGTATGTTGATGATCCAGCATCTCAATGGAAAGAAAATCCGATGCTCGTCTTAGCACCGATTAAACCACTTGTCTTGTAATGTTCTAATGAGCTCAACTCACTGTTCTACCCGGAGGGCACCCAATCGTCATAAGACATGGGAATTGCTAATAGGTCTAAAAGTTGCTAACAATAGGAAATTGTTTTCATTCAGA
Source organism: Nitrospirales bacterium (assembly GCA_021603905.1). Taxonomy (GTDB): domain Bacteria; phylum Nitrospirota; class Nitrospiria; order Nitrospirales; family UBA8639; genus JAGQKC01. The sequence continues at coordinate 15,629 of BQIU01000055.1, read as the reverse complement.
ATATATGAAGATTTTTTCATGCCTCGATAGAAGTATGCTTTGGTACATGAGCGCAAGAGATTTTACTGATACAGGCAATTCCCCATGAAACAACAACAAAAACATAAACTCGTCTTCGCCATTGTTGTCATCGTGCTTTTGAGCTTAGGAGCTTGCAAGCAGGAAGCTGCACCACCGCCTGCACCTCCTCCCCCTGAAGTCAAAGTGATAACTGTTGTTCCTGAAACGATTCCTGACGAAGTGGAATTTATTGGCCAAACAGATTCGTTTCGGCCTGTTGAAATTCGGTCTCAAGTCACAGGGATTATTAAGAAAGTTTTTTTCACAGAAGGCCGTGATGTCAAGAAAGGCGATAGGCTGTATCTCATTGATCCTATCCCTTTTAAGGCTGCGGCTGGAAGTGCTCGAGGTCAAGTGGGCCAAGCTGTGGCGCGTTTGGCGCAGGCCCGAGCGGAATTGGCTCGTGTAAAACCGCTTCTTGACGAGCAGGCGGTGAGTCAAAAAGATGTGGATGATGCGGTGGCCGAAGAGTTGGCAGCCGAATCGACTCTTGTGTCGGCGAAGGCTGATTTTGAAAAAGCTCGATTTGATCTGAAAAACACACTCATTGTGGCTCCCGTGTCAGGCCGAATCGAGCGAAGCCAGCTCTATGAAGGCCGTCTAGTCTCAGCACAAACAGATTTACTTACCAGCATCCGTCAGATGGATCCCATGTATGTCAATGTGAATGTTCCTGAAAGTTATATTTTGAGACGCCAACGAGAGATGTCGGAAGACCTGGTACGGCGTCCAGATCTGTTTGAACTTAAGGGAATAATGACTATGGCAGATGGGACCACCTATCCGCACGAAGGCACGTTGGATTTTGCGGGAACAGGATTTCGTTCCGAAACGGGTTCGCTCCAGTCTCGCTTTGTCTTTCCCAATACTCGGCAGCGTTCAATTCCTGGTGATCGTGATGATCGACCGATTTATGCACTGTTTCCAGGCCAGTTTGTCCAAATTCGTGTCAAGGGCTATATGCGAACGAATGCTTTGCTAGTTCCACAGCGTGCGGTTCAACAGGGGCCTCAAGGAACGTTCGTGTATGTGGTCGATGAAGAGAATAAAGCGGAACTCCGTCCAATTATGGCCAGTGCCTGGCACGGGAAAGATTGGCTGATCGAAAAGGGATTGAATGCAGGAGAGCAAGTTGTCGTTGAAGGATTTCATCGTGTTCGGCCTGGAGCTCAGGTGAACCCGATTCCATTTCAGAGTCCCGCGGACTCTTCTGTCTCACCGCCTATTAACGTAGGTCGTTCGGAGAAATCGTGAGTCCGCACTTTTTTATTGATCGTCCAATCTTTGCCTCTGTGCTGTCTATCATTATTGTGGTGATTGGACTGGTGTCATTACAGGCATTGCCTATTGCGCAGTTTCCGCAGATCACGCCACCAATGGTCCAAATCGAAGCTGACTATCCTGGTGCCAGTGCCGAAGTCGTGGCCGAGTCTGTCGCACGTCCTATCGAAGTCCAACTTCCAGGTATTGACAATCTTTTGTACTACGACTCCACGAGTACCAATGATGGTCATATGACGATGCGTCTGACATTTGAAATTGGGACGGATGTCGACATTGCGCAGGTGCAGACGCAGAATCGGCAACGGCTTGCAGAACCGCAGCTGCCTGAAGAAGTCGTGCGTCAAGGTATAACCGTGAAGAAACAGTCTCCAGACCTGCTGGCAGTGGTCGCGTTGAGTTCTAACGACCCCAATCACGACACAATCTTTCTTTCGAACTATGCGTTGCTGCGTATTCTCGACAATGTCAAGCGATTGCCCGGTGTCGGTGATGCCTCAATTTTTGGCGGGCAAAATTATTCCATGCGTCTGATTCTTGACCCGGCCAAAATGGCGCAGCTCGACTTGACCCCGAGTGATATTGCTGCTGTGGTTCGAGAGCAAAACCGAGATTTTCCTGCAGGTCGGATAGGCCGCGAACCTGCACCCAAGGGCACTGAGTTAACGATCCCGATTATCACGCATGGTCGAATGAGCGATGTGAAAGAATTTGAAAACATGATCGTTCGCGCTTATCCAGATGGGTCAATGGTGAGATTGCGAGATGTGGCCACCGTTGAGTTAGGCGCACAATCCTATGATCTCCAAGGACGGTGGAATGGGAGGCCCAATACTTTTCTCATCACCTTTCTTTCTCCTGGGGCCAATGCCCTTGATACCATCGAACGGGTTCGAAGCGAGATGGATCGACTAGCGGAGAGTTTTCCTTCTGGGGTGTCTTACGATATTCCCTATAACACGACCAAGTTTATTGAGGTATCTATCGAGGAAGTTGTCAAGACGCTCTTCGAAGCGATGGTGTTGGTCATTTTGGTGGTGTTTTTGTTTCTTCAAAGTTGGCGTGCGACTCTTATCCCGGCTGTTGCCGTCCCAGTCTCCCTGATTGGAACATTTGCGGGCATGGCGGCCTTAGGTTTTTCCATCAATACCTTAACCCTGTTTGGCATGGTCTTGGCGATTGGCATTGTAGTCGATGATGCGATTATTGTTGTGGAGAATGTTGAACGTCTCATGACGAAGGGAGGGCTTTCCAGAAAAGATGCGGTCAAGCGAGCCATGACGGAAGTGACAGGACCAGTGATTGCCAGTGTGCTTGTACTGGCTGCCGTGTTTGTTCCGGTAGGTTTCCTGGGGGGGATCACCGGGGAACTCTATAAACAGTTTGCGATTACCATCGCGCTCTCCGTGGCGATTTCTGGCCTTGTGGCTCTGACGCTCAGTCCTGCGCTCTGTGCTCTCGTATTGAAACCGCGCCATGGCGAACCGCGTGGCTTTTGGAAGCTGTTTAATCAATCCTTTGATTGGATGCAGGTTCGCTATGTGCGCGCTGTTGGTGTGTTGGTGCAACGTACCCTGATGTCTCTGGCGATTTTTGCCATACTCTTGTTCACGTTATGGGGGCTTTTCTCAAGTATTCCAGGTGGTTTTCTTCCACCAGAAGATCAAGGCTATTTTATTACGATTGTTCAATTGCCTGATGGGGCATCACAAGAGCGAACGATACGAGTTTTAGAAAAAGTCGAAGGGTATTTCAAGTCGGTTCCGGCTGTACACTCGACGGATACCCTTGCTGGTCAAAATTTCATTTTTCAGACTCGAGGGGCCAATCAGGCAACGATGTTTGTCCCATTACATCATTGGGATGAGCGAGAGGAGGAGCATGAGCAGGCGCCTTCTCTGATTGCCGCCGCATTTCAAGAATTTGCCAAAATCCCCGAAGCGTTGATCTTGGCATTCAATCCCCCTTCAATCAGAGGAGTCGGGGCGACAGGTGGGTTTTCACTTCAATTACAAGATCCAAGCGGTGGCGATTTCGCTAAGTTTGCAGCGGTGGCGCAAGAATTTGTGACGAAGGCTGCTGAGCATCCAGCGATTGCAGCGGCGAATACCAGTTTTCGTATTAGCGCCCCACGGTTGAACGCCAAGATAGACCGGGCCCGGGCTAAAGCCTTGGGTGTGCCAATCTCTGAGGTGTTCGATACGATGCAGGCATATTTTGGTAATCTCTATATTAATGATTTTGTCAAGTTTGGTCGTGTGTATCGTGTCCAGACAGAAGCGTTACAGGAGTACCGATCGAGTCCTGAAGATATCAGCAAGATGTATGTGCGTGCGCAGAATGGAGCAGGAAGCAGTATGATCCCATTAAATACGGTTGTTACGACCGAATTTACGACTGGGCCCGATCCCGTCACACATTTTAACGGTTTCAATACGGCGTTGGTCTTGGGTGGAGCCGCGCCAGGCTATAGTTCTGAGCAGGCGCTTGATGCTTTAGAAGAGGTCGCAACCGAGATTTTAACCCCTCAGGGCTATGCGATTGATTGGAGTGGGATGTCCTTTCAGGAACGGCAAGCAGGAGGGAAATCTATTTTGGTATTTGCCTTTGCCATGCTGATGGTCTTTTTAGTGTTAGCTGCGCTCTACGAAAGTTGGTCGATCCCATTTGCTGTTCTCTTGGCGGTTCCCTTCGGCATTTTAGGCGCATTGGCTGCCGTGTGGATGCGTGACATGACCAATGATATCTACTTTCAAATCGGACTCGTCACGTTAATTGGATTGGCGGCTAAGAATGCCATTTTGATCGTCGAGTTTGCCAATCAACAGTATGAAGAAGGCCAATCGTTGGTGGATGCCGCACTCGAGGCGGCTCGCCTTCGCTTTCGACCTATTATTATGACGTCGATGGCCTTCATTCTGGGAGTGGTTCCTCTTGTCATCGCTTCTGGGGCTGGCGCTGCGAGTCGCAATTCAATCGGGACCGGAGTATTTGGAGGCATGTTGGCTGCCACATTTCTTGCTATTTTTTTCGTCCCGCTCTTTTTTGTGGTGATCATGAAGTTTCGAAAGGACAATCGTGAAGTTCGTCAAGGTCAGCCCTCGACGATAGAGCCACCACTTCGGGAACCAGAAGAGATATAAAATGCTGTTTCTTGCTGTCATCGTTTTTACATTTTTAGGCGCCTGTGCTGTGGGGCCGGACTATTCCCAGCCTGAGCTTGAGGTGCCTGAGAATTTTCGCCAGTCGGAAACGTCGAGTTCTCTGGAATCACTCGCGAATCTGCCATGGTGGGAACTCTTGAAAGATTCCACACTACAGAAACTTGTTCAGACGGCCCTCGAGGGAAATAGAGACCTTCAACAGGCTGTTGCGAGCATCGAAGAATTTGAAGCTCGTCTTTACGTGGCCAGGACTGACTTTGCCCCTCAGGTGACGGGTAGTGCACGATTCCCGGCTCTTGGCAGAACCAAAGGCGGATTTCGTTTTCCGGCAGCGCCTGGCACGTTTAATTATTCGCTTCTTGGCGATCTGGCTTGGGAGCTTGATGTCTGGGGACGGATTCGCCGATCGACAGAAGCTGCCCTGGCGGATCTTCTGGCTCGTGAAGAAAATCGACGAGCGGTGGTCCTTGGTCTTGTGAGTGGCGTGGCCCAAGCCTACTTCGATGTTTTGCAGTTCGATATGCAGCTTGATATTGCGAGACGAACGCTTGAGTCCTGGGAAGAGTCTGTGAGGATTGCCAGCGCGAGATTAAAGCGAGGAGTCACCTCAAGGCTTGATGCGGATCAGTTCGAGGCAGAACGAGCCAATGCGGCAGCACGAGTTGCTGAGCTTGAACGCTCAATGACACAAAAAGAAAATGAGCTCAGTGTTCTGTTAGGGAGAAATCCTACTAAAATTGAGCGAGGAACAATTCTGACCGACCAAGTCTTTCCGCCGGAAGTCCCGGCCGGCCTGCCTTCCGAGCTACTTCAACGTCGTCCAGACGTTCTCCAGGCTGAACAAGAACTGGCTGCGGCGACGGCAAGAATCGGCGTGGCCAAGGCTGATCGTTTTCCGAAGGTGACACTCACCGGCATTCTTGGGGTCGCAAGCCCACGTCTTTCGAATCTCTTTCAGTCGGACGCGGATTTTGGTGCGGCTGGGTTCGATCTCGTCGGTCCACTGCTTAATGCTGAAGCACTCGGGTTCCAACAAGATGTGGCTGAAGCTCAGGCTAGGCAAGCCCTTGCACAATACGAGCAAACTATTCTTGTTGCATTCAAAGAGGTGGAAGATGCGTTGATTGCTGTTCAGACCGCTCGTGTTCAGCGGCAGGCTCAGATTGAACAAGTCGAGGCCTTACGATCGGCCTTACGTCTGGCTAGTCTTCGTTATCAGGGTGGCGTGACCAGTTATATTGATGTGCTCATTGCCAAACGAAGTCTCTTTGATGCGGAATTATCCCTTGCAGAAACGCACCGCCTTCACCTCGTCTCCATTGTGCAGCTGTACAAAGCCCTTGGTGGCGGGTGGTCTCCGTATCCAGAGCCCGTGTCCCCTGTCTCAGTGAAAGGGTAAGGTCAGTTGAATATAGTTGAGGCGAATGTTGGGCCTGGGAAGTGTGTGTGACGGAGTTTGTTGAAAGAAAAGCGAACGCAATTTGCTCATCCACATGTGTCGAGACGTTGTTGATGCAAAAATGTTGCTCATAGCATGATACCCTTTTGTTGAATGATTATTCACAGTACCGAATCACACCGATGAGTATACCTTCAAGCCGAAACTCGTCCTGAGGTTTTACCCAAATAGACGCCATTGTTGAATTTGCCGGTTGAAGCTCTATTTGATTGTCTCTTCGATAATATCTTTTGATTGTGGCTTCGTTGTTGAGAAGTGCGACAACGGTTTGACCGTTTTGTGCCGTTTCTTGCTTCCGGATAATCACTAAATCGTTTGGCAAGATCCCATCGTCTTTCATCGATTCCCCTTTCACGCGAAGCGCAAAAGTCTTTTCACTGGTCAACATGGCATGAGGAACTTCAACGAACTCTGTTTGCGGAATCGGTTCGATGGGAATTCCGGCTGCGACAATGCCAGCCATGGGAACCTGAAGCGGAGCACCGAGTTGGGCGAGTGCAACTTCAATCATGCCAGGAATGCGTCGATCTCCACATTCATAGCGGGCAATCGTCGTACGGGTCGTTTGTAAGTGATCGGCCAGTTCTTGTTGCGTCAAGCCTAGGTTCTTCCGTATTTTTTTGAGTGTTTCGGACTTCATGCAACCAATGGTTGCATTTTGGGGGAATCCTTGTCAAGTGGCACCTCCAGCCATTGTCCTTAAATTGCTGTTGCTGCAATTCCCCTCAAAAGAGGGATGGTTTTTTCGCTTGTGAACACCTTTAAATGGGATAAAGCTTGTCCCAGTGGAAGCTCATGAACCATGAATATGGTGTGTATATGAAGTTTTCCGGTTATCGCATTAAATATATGCTGACGGCACACCTGTTTATGATGTTGTGGGCTATGCCAACTTCACTCAGTGCGGAAATTTGGAGTTATGCCTGTGCTGAGTCGATGACCTTACTCAGCCAAGCACGAAAAGATGTGGTGCAGAAACATAATCGCGTGTACCAATCAAAGTTAACGTTGAAGCTGTTTCCTGATGGATTAGAAACCTGCCGAAAAGGGAACCGTGGGTTTGCCGGTGGAACCATTCATTGTGTGAACCATCGGTCGCATGGAGGGGTGGCCATCAAGGAAGTCATTCAAGCCCAAAGGAGGTTGGCCCAGGCCACTCAACATTTTGCACAACGTCTCAATGATATGACTCTCGCCTGCTCTCTCCCTGAATAAATTCTTCTTCTGGCAATTCCTCTCGTTATTTGCCGCAGTTTCCATTAATAGACATAGAGGTCTTGTCTCTGTGCGTTCAATAAAGAGAGCCACCTTTCAAGTACGGATGCTTTTGCCTGAGTCTTGCTCAAGAAGACGCTCATCGAGCAATTATTCGCATTTGCTATAGTCAGAAGTTCCTAATTTGTCTATTCTAGTGCAGTGGGATGTTGTGATTGCATCAGGATCTGGGATAGACGAAAATGCATGAGGCAGGCCATCGAAGAATTCACTATGCAAAAATAATGATCTATTGAGATCTCATTGTTTGTCCGGCATTTCTCAATGGTTTTTAGCAAGTTGTTGTTGTGCGTTTGTGTGGGAGTGACTGTGAGGGCGTGATGTTTTTGATGAAGAAAATTGTTGGGCAAATGCTCTTACCGCTTCCGCTGTGTCTAGAGCTTATTGGTATTGGGCTTTTGTTATTGTGGGTAACGAAGAAGAGGTGGTTGGGAAAGGTATTGGTGAGTGTTGGGTTTGTGTTATTGACGGCATTGAGTACCGAAGCGATATCTGGTCGAATTCTCCAAACCCTTGAATCTCAATATGTTCCTCTGACGTCATCGCAAATTCAAACGTTGTCGGTTCCTTCGAAATCATCGAAGTCTCCTCAGATTGTTGTCCTTGCCGGTGGTTTGACCGGAGATCCGACGTTGCCCCTCCATCTCCAAATTTTGCATGCGTCTCGAGAACGTTTATTAGAAGGGATTCGTCTCTATCGTCTTTTACCAGGCAGCCAACTCATTCTGACTGGAGGGATTGGCTTTCAACCCGTTCCGGAAGCCACGGTGTTGAGCCGCGTGGCACAAACGTATGGAGTGAAGAAGTCTGACATTGTGTTGGAAGTTCAGTCTCGTGACACGAAAGATCATCCCCGTTTTGTTTCTGCTTTAGTGAAAGATGAACCGTTTATCCTGGTGACGTCTGCCTATCATATGCCGCGAGCCATGAAATTGTTTGCAAAATACAATTTGTTTCCTCTGCCGTCTCCTATTGGACATTGGAAGCCGGAACGGACGTTTTCAATCTGGTCTTGGATTCCAGGATCTTCAGGCTTGCGACTTGCTGATATGGCCATGCATGAATATCTCGGAATGACATGGGCGTGGCTTCAAGGTCAAATTTAATGGGCCTATTGAGTGATATTGGCCTTGACGATGTTGACGTCCATGCTCAAATTGCATGTGAGAGCATTTTCCCCTCTTTTGATTCCACCAAATATCCGATATATCAGTTGAAGGCATGTTCAGGTCTGTTAGCGAACAACTCTGACAGAATTGACAACGCAACGAGGATTTCAATGGGGGATGGAGTATGGAGATGCAGTGGCGAATAATTTTCGGTGTAGTGGTGGGGGCATTAGCGTTAAATGGATGTATGGCGGACACATGGCAGAGTTATGCGGCTCCCCAATATGGACGCGATCGGGCTGAACGAATTTGTCATCCCTATAGTCAGTGTACGCAGGGGGTGTGGGTGACGGATGAGCCTGGTCAGGAAGATGCGAACGTGGTTCATGCAAGGTGTACTGAAAAAAAGCTTCAACGAGAAAACGGATGGTCAAAGGATACTGTCTCGTTGGGGTTGGAAATCAACCGATGTATGAAGGGCAACGGGTACAGACTGGTTCCAAATTAACGCGCACGCTGTCTCGTCAGTTTTTGATGGGTTGTTGGAGAATCTCAGTAGACGGTGACCTGTGTGGGCTCTGCGTGAGAACACGTTGTTGCAAGGCATAAAAGGTTTGAATAAGAGCTGTCGATGCAGGCGTGGTTGGAGCCCAGTCGATCACAGGTAAATAATTTCTGATAGAGTGTGTTACGACATCATCTTGAGGAATTTCCCCGAGCACGACCAACTCTGTCCCCAAAAATTTTAAAAGGACTTGTTGCAGCGACGAGGTTGAAAACTTACTGTTAGTATTCGCACGATTTAGAATAAAGTAAGGGTAAAAGGTATTAAGAATAGCGAGGGCTTCATTTTTCTGTACCTCGTTTGTGGGCGCAAACGCTTCGAGCACGTCCTGGATATTCGAGAATTCCTGATTCACAAGCGATTGTCGTATTTCACCATGAAGCCGGATGGAAAGGTGAGTCATGGCTTTTCGGATTGCTGCCAACTTGATGAATCGATAGACTTCGATTACGGAGGTCGGATCTGGAGTGGCGACGGTGACATAGAAGTCTGCCGCCAGAAAAAAGTCTAACGTATGATAATTCGTGCCTGGGGCACAGTCCAGGATAACGATATCGGCATCAAGGTTTTTCAGGTGACGGAGTAACCGTAGTTTTTTACTATGGAGAAGGTTTCCGCCTCCCAGGGTATTACCCGTACCGGGAATATATCCAAGGCCTTCCGCCCAAGGAATGGTATGGACGACGGCATCGAGCGAATCTGTTTGGCGTTCGAGGAAATCCGAGAGCGTAGGGGAAGGAGAAAGATTTCCGAAAAGAATGTGGAGATTTGCCCCTCCGATATCAAGGTCGACTAACACAACTTTTTGACCTTGCCGTGAAAACTGCAGTGCGAGATTACTCGCTATGACGCTTTTCCCTACTCCGCCTTTTCCCGATGCTATGGAAATAATGGTGCCCATGGGTCTGATCGGACGCCGACAGGTCTTCCCGCAATCTTCCTGGTGACGGTTCCCGGTTGTGCTATCCCTCTTTTCCAGACTGATTGGTGGCTGTGACGCAAATCGTGGCTTCAACTTCTTTTCGAGGGCCGACATCAATGGAGAGCGTTTCCGTTATGGTTCCGCCTCCTTTGGGATTTGTTGCGGGCACGTCTTTGGTTTTAATAAATCCTTTTCCCTGATTATGGTAAATGGTGGTTTTGGCGAGGTTGTGCAATGGTGTTCCATCAACTTGTGTGTCTGGTTCGACGTATGAAATGGTAATGGAAGGTTTCTGGTTCGTAATTGTGGTCTTGACCGTTGTGACGCATGGCGGTGGCGGTGGTACTTTGGGCTTAGCCACCTGTTGAGGTGAGGGTCGGTCTTTAGGGAACTTTTTTTGTGGGGCAGGGGATGGGGGAGGCGTTGACGATGATTGAGAGGGAAGACACGAGGGACGAAGCCAGCACAGAAGAGAGTCTAAGCTGCTTTGAGATTCATGACGAGATTCTTGCGATGAACAGCCAACAAGGAAAACCATCGTTCCAATCATTAAGAACCAACTAAAATATTTCCCCATATTGTCTTTCTTTTGATACGAAAATTTTGTGGAAATAGGCCAAAGGAATTTTTCGAAGCTTGCACAGTGAGTCATCTTAATAACGACGTATCGTTTGATCATATCACTGATTCTGAATTCATGGAAGATGAAAGCCTCTCTTGAATAATTTTGGAATACGGTGGTCGTTATTCAATGGAAATGTCTTGCCTCTTGGCAAGAGTCTGTTACGCTGGTAAAGTTTTCGGCCACGTGAGGTCGCAAGCGGCATGTAAGAGTGTTTGCTTGACTCAGAGGCAATGTGTATCTATGGCCAAAACGTGTTAATTCATTTGGGAGGGAATTGATGCCAGGATTGTCGACTCGTCGTCCATCTAAGAAAGTCCTCACTGCCGCTGCGCGAAAAAAGGTCTTGCAGCGTATTCGTTTGGTGGCCTTAGATGTTGATGGCGTCCTGACTGACGGTGGGATGTATTATGGAGAATCCGGAGAGGAGTTGAAGAAATTTCAAACGCGAGACGGCATGGGAATCAAGCTGTTGCAGGCTGAAAACATTATTACTGCCATTGTCACAATGGAACAGACGAAAATAGTCCAAAGGCGAGCCAAAAAGCTTGCCATTCCAGAAGTGCACCAAGGCATCCGGGATAAATTGTCAGCCCTTCATGCTCTGGTGTCGAAGTATGATCTGTCTCTGAGTGAAGTCGCTTATATGGGCGACGATGTGAACGACTTGGAAGCTTTACGGCATGTTGGGTTTGCGGCTACTCCTGCAGACGGTATGGATCCTGTTCGAAGGGTTGTGCATTATATTTGCCGTCATGAAGGTGGAGACGGGGCTGTCCGCGAAGTGGCCGATCTTATTTTATCTGCCCGGGGAGCACAACCGTTATTTCGGTAACTCAAATATGGAGCAAGCTCTTCATTCATCCGGGAAGTATACCGAGTTAAATCATGAAAGTCGTGTGTGGAACATGACTCAGGACTAAAGAAAGATAAATGGTATGAATTCATGACAAACACTCATTTGTATGGTGTGATCTTAGCTGGTGGCAGCGGTACGCGTTTTTGGCCATTGAGCCGTGAACGATTTCCGAAACAACTGTTGCGAATTATTGGAGAGGAAACTCTTATCCAGCAGACGGTTCGACGACTCCTACGTTCTATGTCAGCTGACCGAATTGTGGTGGTCACGAACCAAAATCAAGCTGACTCAATCACCTTACAACTCGCGACTTGGAAAGATGAATTGTCTGGAAACATTATCTTCGAACCTGAAGGTCGGAATACCGCTCCAGCTATTGGACTGGCTGCACTCCAACTACTCCATCGCGATCCTGATGCCGTCATGGTGGTATTGCCGGCTGATCATGTGATTGCCAAGCCAGCAATATTTCAGCAAGCTGTGAACCTCGGTGCGCAAATGGCGATGCAGGGAAATTTAGTGACATTCGGGATTCACCCGTCGCGGCCAGAAACCGGGTATGGGTATATCCAGCCCAATCGGCGGTCTCGTGTCGGGAGTCGAGGGAAAATGACCGGGTATCGTGTGGCACGCTTTGTCGAAAAACCGGACTTATCTAAGGCGCAACGCTATGTTCAATCAGGAAACTTCTTTTGGAATAGCGGCATCTTTATGTGGAAGGCATCGGTGGTGTTGCAGGAACTTGAACGGCAAAAGCCGGCACTGGTGAAGGGACTCAAGCGGATTGCGGCCATGATTCAAGATGGTGCAGCAAGGGCAGACATTGCGAAACAGTATCATCGTTTAGAGTCTGTCTCGATTGATCATGGAGTCATGGAACATTCCTCGCAAGCAGCGGTGATACCCGTTGATTTTGGCTGGTCTGATGTTGGAAGTTGGGGGAGTCTCGAAGAAGTCGCGCCTCGTAATCGATCAGGAAATGTCTTGAACGGCAACATTATGGATATTGGGAGTACCAATTCTGTTTTGTTTGCAGATCGTCGGATGGTGGCAACCATAGGCTTGTCTGATATGGTGGTGGTTGATACACCCGATGCGACATTGATCTGTCCAAAGTCCAGAGCGCAAGACGTTAAACAGGTAGTTCAGGAGTTAAAGAAACGAAATGCTCCAGAGCATTTGGAGCATGTGACGGTGATGCGGCCTTGGGGTGCCTATACCGTGTTAGAGGAAGCGCCGGGGTATAAAGTCAAACGAATTACCGTCATGCCGGGACGTCGGCTTTCTCTGCAGTTGCATCATAAGCGAACTGAACATTGGGTGGTCATCAATGGGAGAGCGCGGGTGACGTGTGGCGATGAGGTGTATGACCTCAATGCCGGTCAAAGCACCGGAATTCCTCTCGAAACGCCTCATCGTTTAGAGAATCCAGGCCAGGATGTATTAGAAATTATTGAAGTGCAAAACGGTCCATACCTCGGTGAGGATGATATCGTGCGTTTTCAAGATGATTTTGGTAGAGGAGCGACGACATGAGTGTGTTAAATGCGAAATCTGTGAATCAGCGAATCTTTCGAGAATATGATATCCGAGGCATTGTTGGACAGGATCTGACGGTTGATACTGCCGAACTGGTGGGGAGAGGGTATGCCACCTTGGGGCAGGAACAAGGTATCAAGACCGTTGCGGTTGGCTGGGATGGAAGGCTGACATCACCGGAATTACGAGATCGTTTGATCAAGGGCTTAACGGCTGGAGGCGTCAATGTCGTCGATATTGGAGTCTGTGCAACGCCGCTTTTATATTTTTCATTATTCCAGCGTGACGTGGATGGAGGCATTATGATCACAGGAAGTCATAATGCAGCCGAGTACAATGGGTTTAAGATGTGTATGGGAAAAAATGCGTTGTATGGAGACGGTATTCAACGCTTACGTCGGATCATCAACTCTGGAAAATACTCTTGCGGAAACGGGACCGTGATTGATTCTCCTATCATTTCAGATTATTTGGCCTATCTCAAGGAAAGCTTTGCCTCGCTCGATGGGAGCGGGATTCATGTGGTCATTGATTGTGGAAATGGGGCGGCTTCCCTTGTCGCCAAAGAAGCGTTAGAGCAGTTGGGGTGTACTGTGACAGGATTGTATTGTGATTTAGATGGGCGTTTCCCGAATCATCACCCAGACCCCACTGTGGTCGACAATCTTCAAGACTTGATTCAAGCCGTCAGGCAGCATGGTGCGCACGTCGGCATTGGGTACGACGGAGATGCGGACCGTATTGGTGCCATTGACGAACAGGGAAATATCCTCTGGGGGGATCGACTCTTATTGCTCTTTGCCAGAGATGTGTTGGCGTCTCGTCCTGGCAGTACGTTTATTTCGGAAGTCAAAGCGTCTCAGTTGTTATACGATGATATCGAAAAACGCGGAGGGAGAGGGATTATGTGGAAAACCGGCCATTCCGTGATCAAGGCAAAGATGAAGGAAGAGCAGGCGGCCCTCGCAGGAGAAATGTCTGGTCATATGTTTTTTGCCGATCGATATTTCGGATACGATGATGCCATTTATGCGTCCTGTCGGTTAATCGAAATTCTCGCGAAAACTCGACAATCTCTTTCGAGCCTGTTGGCTGATGTGCCCCAGACCTCTGTCACACCAGAAATTCGTGTCGAGTGTTCCGATGAACAGAAGTTTCAATTGGTTGATGCGGTCATTGAGCGTATCCAGCATCTTGCGAAGGCACCCCATCCTGATGATCCATCGCTAACCATTCAAAAAATCTTGACGATTGATGGAATTCGGGTAACATTTGATGAAGGATGGGGGCTTATACGTGCATCGAATACTCAGCCGGCTTTGGTGCTTCGGTTTGAAGCTTCCACTCCTCAACACCTTCAACGTATGCGAACGTTTCTCGAAGCAGTTCTCAAGGACTGTCAACACTCCCTTAAGTCCTAAGCCTACAAATTATACGAATGAGTCGGTTTTCAGAACAGCTATCAATAAATCGAATCATCTGAAATTTGGTGAAAACAGTTCCTCACGGATCGTCTTCTTGTTAACCTGCGACTTCTTACTCGAAGCCCAAGGCCAACACGACGGTGGTTTTCGAGAATTCTGAGAAGAAAGATCGTGGTTGATCTCCCCTCATCCGTTGCCCCAATCCATGAAAAGGTCTATAATACGTGAAATTCCATCGCTCCTCTCATATATAATGAGTCACGGATGATTCACGAACCCATATCGCTTACGTCTCACATTCTGAAAGAAGATGCCTTTCCTCCCGAAGCCACGGGCGAATTTTCTCATATCATGATGAATTTAGGGATTGCGGGCAAAATGATTGCCCGCGATTTACGACATGCTGGAATCATTGATGTGTTGGGTTCAACTGGTGAGACTAACATTCAGGGTGAGGAAGTTCAAAAATTAGATGAACGGGCCAATGAGATTTTCATAAAAGTATTTAAAGCCAATGAGATCGTGAAGACGATGGTCTCTGAAGAGATGGAAAAACCACATCTCTTTTCTGATGCTCAGCGCTCAGGCAAGTATGCGCTGTACCTAGACCCTTTGGATGGTTCTTCCAATATTGATGTGGATGCACCGTTAGGGTCTATTTTCTCTCTCCATCGCTTATCTGAGGAGAGCTCAGGACATAAAGAGCAAGATCTTCTGAAGGCTGGCTCTGAGCAAGTTGGTGGTGGGTATTTTTTATACGGAACCAATACCGTATTCGTCTACACCTGCGGGAAAGGGGTTCATGAATTTACACTTGAACCAGAACTTGGTGAATTTTTCTTGACGGCCAGGAATATTCAAATGCCTTCACGTGGGAAGATTTATAGCGTCAATGAAGGCAATTGTCAGAAATGGTCCCGTGGGATGCAGCAATATATCAACGATATTAAGCAAACGGATTCAGCTACTCATCGTCCCTATGGATTGCGGTATACAGGTTGCCTTGTTGCTGATGTTCATCGAATTCTCCTCAAAGGTGGCGTATATCTCTACCCTGGGGAGATGAATAAACCAGAGGGAAAGCTTCGACTCATGTATGAAGCGGCTCCTTTAAGCTTTGTGATTGAACAGGCTGGTGGAATAGGAAGTACTGGAGTTGAGCCCATCAACTCCATTCAACCCAAAATGCTTCATCAGCGCGTGCCTCTGGTGATTGGGAGTCGGGAAAATGTCGAACAGGTCCAAGAATGTATGCGGACGTGAACAACAATCTTAGGAAAAAAGAGGGGTAGCTTATGATTCTCCGTACCATCTTTTTGGTGGTGGGAATACTCTCAGGGATGGGAGTGG